>NZ_JALXKT010000072.1:0-15665 GCF_025144775.1 Brachybacterium sp. p3-SID957
AGCTCCACGCCACCCCGGGATTGCCACCACGCTAGGGGACACACCCCACAGGATCAGCTGCCCCACCACGCGCAGCACGGTCACGGCGGCAGTGTTGAGGAACTGGTTCAGGAACGGGATCTGCTCGAACACGGCCGGGTAGTTCCCCCACTGCGGCTCGGCCGGCAGCCAGGTGGGCGGCACCGAGGTGACCTCGGCATGCGTGGACAGCGACATGTTGATCTGCCACAGGAACGGGAACACCATCAGCAGGCCGCCGATCAGCAGCACCACGTGGGTGCCGTAGCGGGGGCGGGTGCGACCACCGCCGGTGCGAGTGCGGCCATCACCGGCGCGGGTGCGGCCATCACCGGCGCGGCTGTCCCGGGCACCGCCGTCACGACGACGGTGCGCACTGCCCGGCTCACCTGCCGCCGGCCCGCCGGCCATCGGCCCACCCGCCGTCGGCCCGCCGGCCGCCTGCTCAGTCGCGACGGGGGCGGTCGTCGCCCGCTTGCTCGCGTTCGTCTCACTCATAGTGGACCCACCTCCTCTGCATCCGGAACTGCAGCAGGGTGATCAGGCCGATGATCAGCAGGATCAGCAGGGCGATCACCGAGGCGTAGCCCTGGTCGTTCTGGCGGAACGCTTCGGCATAGAACAGGTACACCAACGACTGCGTGTCCGCCATGGCGGGGTTGGCCTGCCCCATCATCGCGAACAGCAGGTCGAACAGCTGGAAGCCGTTGATCGCGGTGATGATGGTCAGGAAGAAGATGCTCGGGGTGAGCAGCGGGACTGTCACCGAGCGGAACTGGCGGGCGGGGCCGGCGCCGTCGAGCTGCGCGGCCTCGTACAGCTCCGGCGGGATGCCCTGCAGGCCGGCCGACAGGATGATCACCGCCAGCGGCAGGCTGGACCACAGCCCGACGATCGACACCGCCAGCAGCGACCACCCCGGGGCGGTCACCCAGTACGGCCCCTCGATCCCCACCAGGGACAGGGCGTAGTTGATGATCCCGAACTCCTTGTTGAAGATCATCCGCCACACCAGTGCCACCGCCACCGGCATCGACACCGCTGGCAGGAAGAACAGGATCTGGTAGAAGCGGGAGAACCGCAGCCCCTTCTGCGTGAGAAGGGAGGCGATGCCCACCGCGATCGGGATGCCCAGCAGCACGATGCCGGTGTACACCGCGGTGTTCAGCATGGCGCGTGGGATGAAGGAGTCCTGGAACAGCTTCGCGTAGTTCTCCAGGCCCGCGAAGGTGCGGCCGCCGAACGGCCCGAAGGTGGAGAAGGAGTTCAGCACCGTGGCCAGGATCGGCCAGAAGTAGAACACGGCGATGCCGATCAGCAGCGGCGCCAGGAAGACGATGGCCCACAGCCCGTCCTTGTTGCGGGGTCTGCGTCGTGGAGCTTCGACTGCTCTGTCACTCATCGGCCAGCACCTCGTTCATCCTCGTCGCCAGCTCCTTCGCGCCGCTCTCCACCTCGCCCATCACGATCTTGGGGAAGAACAGCTCCTCCAGTCGCAGCCAGGCCTCGGTGTTCTTCGAGGCCGGGTAGGCCATCGCCGTGTCGGCGGCGTCGATGAACACGTCCAGCGTGAACTCGGGGATCGACTCCACGTACGCGTCGTTGGTGCCGATGAAGGCCGGGTTTGCGGCACCGGCCGCGGCCTGGATCAGGTTCGCCTCCTCCGAGCCCAGGAACGCCAGGAACGCGGAGGCGGCCGGCTTGTTGCGGCTGCGGGCGTTCATCGCCTGCCCGATCCCGTGGATCACGTTGGCCTCGCGCTTGCCGTGCATCAGTGGGGCCACGCCCAGCTGATCGAATACCGGGGAGTCCTTGAACACGGCGGCCTCCCAGTTGCCGGACTGGTGCAGGGCCGCTCGGCCGCTGTTGAACAGGTCCGCCGGGGGGTTCTCGGTGGTGTAGCGGACATCGGGCGCGATCTTGTCGGCCACCATGCCCTCCAAGAAGTGGAACGCCTCGATCGCGGCCGGGGAGTCATAGCCGGACTTCGTCTTGTCGTCCAGCAGGATCTCACCGCCTGCCTGCATCACCAGGGGGTAGATGTAGGCCTGGGGCCAGATGCCGCCGGAGTTCCCCCAGATCTGCTCGGACCCCAGCGCCCGGGTGACGATCTCGGAGGCATCGCGGTACTCCTGCCAGGACCACGACTCGGTGGGCTCGTCCACCCCTGCGCGGTGCAGCAGCTCCCGGTTGTACCACAGGCCGATGGTGTCGAAGTCCTTGGGGACCGCGTACGGCACACCCTGGTAGGAGTACAGCTCGTTGAGGTTCGGCGGGTAGTTGGCCGGGTCGAAGCCCTCCAGGCCGGTGAGGTCCTGCAGCATCCCCTCGGAGGCGTACAGCTCGAAGTTGGGGCCGTTGATCCAGAACAGGTCCGGCAGTTCGTCGCCGATGGCCTGGATGCGCAGCATCTCGAAGAAGTTGGCGTTGGCGGTGGTGTTCACCGCTACGGAGATGTTCGGGTAGTGCTGGTTGAACGCGGCGACGATCTCCAGCATCGCCGGTTCCTGCGCCTTATCCCAGATCTGGAAGGTGATCGCCCCGGAGTCGTCGGGGCCGGCCATGGGCCCCAGCGCAGGATCCACTTCGGAGGCCGAGGACCCGCAGCCGGCCAGCGCCCCGAGGCCCGCGACGCCGGTCAGCCCGGCTAGGCCCAGCAGGGATCGTCGTGTGGGCACCATGACTCCTTCGTCGGGGGCAGGGAGTGTGCCCACGGTAATGGACAGGTGCCCACCTGTCGCGCACCGGGACCGAGCAGCCGGTCGGAGCCGCCCGAGAGTCCTGGTCAGGTGAGCCGCGCGCCGGGGCCGTTGGCAGGGGCAGTGGGCCGGGGGAAGGGGGACACAAGTGGAGCACTGAGCTGCGCGAGTCGATCACTGAGCCGGGCGAGTGGCGCGCATCTGCTGCTTCAAGCAGCCGATGTGACAGTTGGCGTCCACTCGCACCGCAGACCCGCTGCAGATTCCCGGAGATCAGCCACCCACGCGCGTCTCACCCCACCCCGAGCGCGTCCAGCGCGGGCGCGGCAGTGTTGATCACGATGATCACGCCGATGATGCCGATCGCCCAGGAGAAGGCACTGGAGGCGTTCTTCACCGCCCAGGTGTGCAGGCGGTCGATGAACCGGTCCGCCCTCGCGCCCAGTGCGGCCCGCACCCCGGCCAGTACTGCGGCCGGGGCGATCATCAGCGCGCAGTAGCCCACCAGGATCAGCGCGCCACCTCCCAGACCCACGCCCATGTCGGCGATGATCCCCATCGCGGCCAGGTACGGGATCATCGAGGCCGCTTCGATCACTCCGGCCAGCAGCGCCAGGCCGATCAGCAGCAGTGGACGGCCCGCGGCTTGACGGGCTCGATGGGTCCAGCGCCGGGCCGATGCCTCCGGGTCCCCGCCCCGCTTGCGGATGGCGGCGGGGTCGATGTGGAAGGACCAGACCACCAGCAGCACCCCGATCACCGCCAGCACCAGCATCACCGCGGGCGTGCGCAGCAGGTGCCCCAGGTGCTCCATCAGCGGCAGCAGACCGGCCAGCAGCGCGATCCCCAGCAGCAGGTAGAACGCACCGATCACGGCCAGGTACAACAGGGTGCGGCCGGCCACGCGGCGAGCACCGCCGTCGCCGGCAACCAGCAGGATCAGTGGGATCACCAGGGTGCCCATGGAGGTGGCGTCCACCAGGGCCAGCACGGCCAGGCCCACGGGACCTGCTGCGTCGAGCGTCGATTCCATGCCGTCCATGCTTCCGCCGGCGCCGCGCCGGGGCGTCATCCGAAGGTGCTGGAAAGCGTCTCGGCCCCGGCGGCACCCCTGGTCGCGCCGTAGTCTCTGGGCATGCCCTCCCCCGCAGCGCCCGAGACGGCCGGACCGCGCGACGCCCACGCCGCGACCGACAGGCCGCCCCGCCCCCGCATCGAGGTGCGCGATGTGCTGGTGGCGGTCGGATACGCGTTGCTCGCTGTGGTGCTGGCGTTCTCGGGCATCAGCAACAGTGGGTTCCTCACCCAGTCGTGGGGACTGGAGGTGTCGCTGCCGCTGATGCTGGTGGCAGCGGCGGCCACGCTGTGGCGTCGTCGGGCCCCGGTGGTGGCGCTGGTGGTCACGGGGCTGGCGAGCCTGGCCGAAGCAATCGCCGGCGGGCAGATCACCGCGTACGTGCTGCTGTTCGAGGCGCTGTTCACGCCGGTGATCCACGGTTCACGGCAACTGGCAAGGGCCACCACCGGTGTAGCGATCGCTGCCTCGGTGGCGGCGATGCTGGTCGCGGCCGTGGCTACCGGCTCGGTGGAGCTGGTGTTCGTGGTGATGATCGTGGTCGCGCTGGTGACGCTCACTCCGCTGCTGTGGGGCTGGGAGGTGCGCCATCACCGGGAGGCGCGCCGCACCGCGGAAGCGCTGGCCCGGTCCGCAACGGCCCTGGCACGCTCCCAGCAGGACCTGGCGCAGACCCGTCAAGCCCGCGCAGTGGAGGGCGAGAGGCGCCGCATCGCCCACGACCTGCACGACGTGATCGCCGGCCACCTCAGCGCTGTCACCCTGCACACCTCTCTGGCCTCATCGCTGGAGGATGCCGGTGCGCGCGACAACTCACTGCTGACCGCTCGCGATTCGGCGAAGGCGGCCCTGCGGGACCTGCAGTCGATGATCACGGTGCTGTACACCGAGGAGCCCGGCGCCCTCCCGCAGGCCACGCTGGACTGGGACTCGCTCACCGCGCGCCTGCGCGGGCGGGACCCCCACCTGACGGCGCGGATCGACCCGGCGGTGTCGGATCCGGAGCAGGTGGACCCGTCGGTGCAGGCTGCGCTGCTGCGGATCGCCTCGGAGGCGGCCACCAACGCGGTGCGGCACGGGCAGGCCCCGATCTCGCTGCGGGTGGCGTTCGAACCGGCAGGACTGGAGGCACACGTCCCGGCCGAGGTGGGCGCGCCGGCAGGCGTCGACGGTGCCACGCCCGTGGTGCACCTGGTGCTGGAGAACCGGATCGGCGACCAGGCCGAGACGGACACCGGGACCGACGCCGGACTGGGCGTCGGCACCGGGCTGGGCATCGGCGCGATCGGCCACCGGGCCGCGGCAGTCGGCGGCACCGCCCATGCCGGGCCCGTTCACCCCGGGCCAGGTCGCTCCGCACCCGCCCATGCCGGGGTCATCCGTGAGGTGCCTCCCGCCTCGCCCGGCACCTGGCGGGTCGAGGCCCGGCTTCCTGCCCGTCCCGTCGGCGCGCTCGCTGCCCATCCTGACCAGGAGGTTCCCGCATGACCGCCCCCGCCCCGATCCGCGTGGTGGTGGCCGATGACCATCCCGCTGTGCTCTCCGGCCTGGTGGCCCTGCTGAGCTCTGCCCCCGACATCGAGGTGGTGGGCCAGGCCAGCGACGGCGAGAGTGCGGTGCGCACCGCCCAGGTGCAGCGCCCTGACGTCGTGCTCACCGATGTGCGTATGCCCGGTGCCACGGGCATCGAGATCACACCGCGCCTGCGCGAGACAGGCGCGAACGTGCTGGTGATCTCCGGTTTCGACCTGGACGAGTTCGTGCTGGGGGCCCTCGCGGCGGGCGCCGACGGCTACCTGGTCAAGACCGAGGACCCGGACCGGATCCTGCAGGCGGTGCGGGATGTGCACCGCGGCGATTCGGTGCTGTCGGTGGCTGCGACGAAGGCCGTGGTGGCGGCGCTGCGCGGCGGTGGTCACACGGCAGGGATTGCGCAGGCCGAGGAGCCGGAGGCAGCGGGCGCCCGCGCTGGAGGTGCTGTCCCCGTGGCTTCCGCGGGCTCGTCGGCCCACGTCCCCTCGCTCACCCGCCGGGAGGAGGACGTACTGGCGCTCGTGGCACAGGGGCTGTCCAATCAGCAGATCGCCTCGGAACTGTTCGTGGAGATCACCACCGTGAAGACCCACCTGTCCCACGCGCTGGCGAAGCTGCAGCTGGACTCACGGGTGCAGGCCGCCCTGTGGTGGCAGCAGAACGGAGCGAGCCCTCAGCCCCTCAACCCTGGCCAGCCCCTCACTCAGGGCCAGCAGCCCAGCCCAGGCCCGCGCCCGTCGGGCCGGCGCCGGTGACGTCGACCAGTTCGACACCCGCGGGGTCACGGCCGTTGTAGGGGTGGATCGCCGCGAAGTCGTGCGGTGTAGCGTCGACCCTAGATCTCCCCGCCGCATCTGACCATGGGGAGAGGTACCCATCGTCCCCGGAGGTCCCGTGAGGATGCAGACGAGCCGACGCACCGGCCTGCTCGCCGCCTGTGCGGTGCTCCCGCTGGCTGCGTGCGGCAGCTCCGCTCCACTGGCCGCGGACGGGGCCGTCGCGCACTACGACGGTGCAGCAGAGGCAGTCTTCGACGTCCTGTCCGACGGCGACGACCAGTGGAGCCTCGCCGAGGAGACGCGGAAGGTCACCGGCAGCGGCGGGACCTGCGAGTACACCGCCGGCACCTGGACTCCCGAGGCGTCGTTGCCGTCGGTGGACAGCAGCGGTTGGCAGGAGCGCCTGGATGCGTTGAACCCCGTGCTGGCCGAGCACGGCTTCGAGGAGGCCTCGGGAACCACACAGGACGGCTCCCGCGAAGTGCTGGAGACCCGCGACAAGCACGGCGCCACCCTGCAGATCACCGAACAGGGCCAGGTGCGCATCTGGGGCGCCGAGGTGGACGCCGACCCCTGCGACCCGGCGGAGCTGGGGCTGGGCTGAATGGCGGCGGGAGGGATCGATCGGCAGCAGAAGCACCGCGCAGCGGAAGCGCCACTCCGGAGACTGAGAGCGGCGCCCACCTGAGAACCACGAATGGTTCTGAGGCGCGCCCCGCTCTCAGTGCCGCAGAGCTACCCCTGCAGCCCGCCGCGCTGGGCGAGCTTGTCCTTGATGCCGCGCAGGGTGCGGCCCAGGGCCGAGCTGTCCTCCTCCTCGGGCGGGACCTCGGCGTAGGTGACCACGGCGCGCATGTTGCCCAGGTCGATGCTGGGCTTTCCGCTCTCCAGCAGCTGGCCCAGACGCTCGCCGACGAGCTTCTCGAACTGCTCGGCGACCTCCGCGCCGCGCTTCTGGCGGGTCTCCTCGAGGCGCTCGCGCAGCAGCTTCGCTGCCACGGGCGAGACGGGGATGGGGTCAGGGTGCCCGGCGACGGTGATCTGTTCCATGGTCACTGATCCTGCACCAGCGGGCGGTGGCGCTGCTGCACCCCGGCCGTGCCGTAGGGGTAGTCGTCCACGCGCGGGGGGCTGACCTCGGTGAGGCGCTGCAGCTCCTGGTCGCTCAGCTCGAGGCCGGCGGCGGCCATGTTGTCGTGCAGCTGGTCGAGATTGCGGGCGCCGATGATCACGGAGGTGACGGCCGGCTGGGCGGTGAGCCAGGCCAGTGCCACCTGGGAGGCGGTTGCTCCGTGGGCCTCGGCGATCTCGCGCACCACCTCAAGGGTGTTCCAGGTGCGCTCGTCGTCGTTGCGCGCCTGCCAGGCCTCCATGCCGCGCTCGGGGTTCTCCCCCAGCCTCGTGGCGCCCGTCGGCGGCACATCGCGCTCGTACTTGCCGCTCAGCCACCCGCCGGCCAGCGGCGACCAGGGCAGCAGGCCCAGGCCGGCGTCCTGGCAGGCGGGCACTATCTCATGCTCGATGTCCCGCACCAGCAGGTTGTACTGCGGCTGCAGGGTGACCGGCAGCGCCCAGTTGTGGGCCTTCGCCACGTGCACGGCCTTGGTGAGCTGCCAGCCCAGGTAGTTGGAGAAGCCGTAGTAGCTGATCAGGCCCGCGTGGATCGCGTCGTCCAGGAAGTCCAGGGTCTCCTCGAGCGGGGTGTGGGCGTCCCAGGCATGCATCTGGTACAGATCGATGTGGTCCACCTGCAGTCGGCGCAGGGAGTCCTCCAGTGCGCGCCGCAGATGGCGGCGTGAGGTGCCCATGTCGTTGGGCGCCTTGCCCATCGGGAAGCGGGCCTTGGTGGCCAGCACCACGTCCTTGGCCAGGTCAGGGTGGTCGAACATCCAGCGGCCGATGATCTCCTCGCTGACCCCGGCGCTGTACACGTCGGCCGTGTCCAGGAGGTTGCCGCCGGCCTCGACGTAGGCGGTGATGATCTCGTGCGAGGTGGCCTCGTCGGCCTCGGCACCGAAGGTCATGGTGCCCAGCGTCTGCACGGAGACGACGGTGCCGCTGCGGCCCAGGGTGCGGTACTGCATGTCTGCGCTCATCACCCCAGTGTTCCAAGGTGCGCGCCGAGGTGCCAGGGCCCACGGCCGGTAAGGGGCCTGCCAAGCTGATACCGTCCACATCCCACCGGGCCTACGCACTCGACCTTCCTGATCGGAGCCTCGCATGCTGCTCATCGCTGGCGTCACCGGAAAGACCGACAACCAGGGGCCGGGCGCCACCCGCACCTGCCCGCGCTGCGGCAACACCACCCAGTGGCAGCGTCTGAAGAGCTACCGGCAGTTCACGCTGTTCTTCGTGCTCCCCCTGTGGCGATGGGGCCGCCAGGAGTACGAGCAGTGCGGGGTGTGCGGGCAGACGGCCGCGGCCTGAAAGCGTTCACGGCCTGAGCACGTCCACGGCCTGAGTGCGCTCACGGTCTGCCGCTGCGGAGGCGGGCCGCGGGCCGCTGGTCCGTTGCGGCAGGTCACGGGCAGGAGTACCGTCGAAGGCACCATTCGTGCACCCGATGAAGGGTGCGGGAGGTGCGATGGCCATGACAACGACGACGAACCATCACCCGGTCCCCGAGGCGCAGCCCGCCCTCGCCAGGATGCGCAAGCACCTGGCCGGCCCGCTGATCGAACCACCCGATGCTGGCTACGACCAGGCGCGCGCGGTGTGGAACGGCATGGTGGACCGGTACCCGCTGGCGATCGCCCGCGCCGCCACGGTCGATGATGTGCCCATCGTGCTGGAGGCCGCCCGGGAGACGGGCCTGCCGCTGGCGGTGCGCGGCGGCGGGCACAGCATCACGGGGCTGAGCACCGTGGACGACGGGATCGTGCTGGACCTGGGGGATCTGCGGGAGGTGGTGGTCGATCCCGCGACTCAGCTGGTCACGGTCGCGCCCGGGGCCCGCGCGGCCGACGTCGACGCCGCCACCGCCCCGCACCGGCTTGCGATCCCCCTGGGCGCCTCGTCCCTGCCCGGCGTCGCGGGCCTGACGCTCGGTGGAGGCGTGGGCTGGCTGACGCGCAGGGCGGGTCTGGCGCTGGACTGCCTGGAGCGGGCCGAGGTGGTCACCGCCCGGGGCGAGCACCTGGTGGCCAGCCGCGAGGAGCACCCGGACCTGTTCTGGGGGCTGCGCGGGGGTGGTGGGAACTTCGGTGTGGTCACCTCGTTCACGTTCCGGGCCGTGCGCCTGCCGCAGACGGTGCTGGGCTGGACCCTGGTGTATGCGCCCTCGCAGTGGTGGCACGCGCTGGCGGCGTTCGAACGGTGGGCGCGGGAGCTGCCCGATGAGCTCAGCTCGATCCTCACGTTCCGGGCGATGCCCGAGATCTCCGGGATGGGGGAGGAGACGTGCTTGATGATCCGCTGCGTGTACGTGGGTGAGGACCCGGCATGGGGGACGGCGATGCTGGATCGCCTGCGCCGGGCCGCCCCGCCCGTTCATGAGACCTCCGGGCCGATCTCGTGGCTGCAGTGGCAGAGCGCGATGGATGCCCACTTCCCCGTCGGCTCGCACGGGTTCTGGCGCAATGTTGCGTTCACCCGCATGGACGAGGACGCTCTGGGGGCGGTGCTGGATGTGGCTGAGCGGATCCCCGGCCCCGGGCACGCGATCGACATCCATCATCTGGGCGGCGCGTTCGCTCGGGTGCCGGAGGACGCCACCGCCTTCCCCAACCGCACCGCCCGCTTCTGGATGAACATCTACGGCGCCTGGCAGGAATCCGAGGAGGATCCCCGCGGCTGGGATCTGGCCGGGCACTCCCACGCGGTGATGGAGCGCCTAGCGGAGCGCGGCGAGTACGTGAACTTCCGGGCCCTGGAGCACACCCGCCCCATCACGGACTTCACCCGCCAGATCTACGGGGAGGAGAAGTACCGCCGGCTGCAGCACGTCAAGCAGCGCTACGACCCCGAGAACCTGTTCCGCGGGAACTACAACGTGTCGCCGGACGTGTAGAACTCCGATACCGGCTTCAGCCGCGCCAGGGCGAGTAACCGTCAAGCGACTCGACGGCGTGGCCCTGTTCGCCGAAGTTCTCGGGATCGGCCACCCAACGGTCACGATCCCATTTCAAGGCGACCCGCATCGAGATATTCGCCGTTCCTCCCGGTGAGACGAACTCTCCGACAAGATCGATGATCGCGGACTCCTCGGTGTAGGTCTGGAACCGGTAGCCGATCAAGGTGACCGTCAGCTCTTCGGAATCCTGGAGGCCTTCCTCCTCACTCGCGATGGCTTCGTCACGGAAGTCACCCTCCGGAAGCCACTCGGCGGATACGCCCTCTACTCGTCCCGAGGCACTGAGGAAATATGCACTGGCGAAGAGCGCGCCGTTCGCTGAGTGCTCGTAGCAGGTCCAGAGGTCCCCGTCCTGCGCGTACGGGCCGTCCCTCTCGGAGACGGGTGCGGCGGTGCCGGCCACCATGGTCTATTCATCGACCTCGGGCGGGCCTGACGGGATCTCAGAGCTGCCCTCACCGACGATGCATTCTCCGTCTGCCGTCCTCCCTGGCGGCTGCTCACCGGACGAGTTTTCCGCAGCATCGTCCTCGCCAGATCGACCGTTCTCGCTCGCTTCCCTTCTCTCGCTGGCTTCACCGTTCTCGCTGGCGTCACCGCCGTTGTCCGACACCCCTTGCTCCTGCGCTTGCGAGTCTGCGTCGTCCTCCCCAGCCGGCGGGCTGGTGGGTCCACACGCGCTGAGGACAAGGAAGGCGGACGCGATCGTCGAGCGGGCGATGACTGAGGAGCGCATAAGGGACCGGTGGCCTTCTGGGCGGGTTAATGGTGACCACAACAGCCGACCACATCCGGACCTCACCCGGCACCTGGTTCCTGGGAATGTGGACAGAACGCACCGTCGGCACGGCCCCTGCGGCCAGCGCGGCGGATCACCCTTCAGCCCAGGTTGCCAGGCCCCCTCCATCACGCGCCACCGAAAGCGGACGAACGGATGAGGACCGGAATCATCCGTAAGTATCTCGAAGCCGTCGGCGGCTGGCTCTCGCTCGAGTACGTGACCGGGGACGCCCGAGTCCAGGTCGCCTGAGTTCGCATCGGGGGTCGTGGCTAGCCGACAACGGAAGCATGTCGATTGTCCACATCTTCGCACCGCACCCCCATCAGTGGAGCCACGCGACGGGCTATCTCCCGTCAGACCCCGCCCTGACGCGTGGCGTCGACGGCGGTAATCACCACCGCGAACACCGCGAGGTTGCTGCGGAACGTCGACCCCTCCGGGCCCGGGACCTCCTCCTGCTCAGCACCCGCCGCCGGGTCCTGTCGCAGCAGCCCGCATCGCGACAGGCGCATCAGGTCGGCCTGGACCCTCCACAACCGCCACATCTGATCGCTGCCAGCAGGGAAGGCCGCCGTGCGTGCGGGCTGCTCTCGATGGTCGTGGCTGGTCATCTCGGCCAAGATGGTGTTCGCGTCGGGGAGGGTCAGCCCGTCGGGGCTGGCGGCGAACAGGAGGGCTGCGAAGGTGTCCGGTCCGCCGCGGAAACCACCCTCGTCCGGATCGTTCTGCACAAGGGTGATCAGCAGCATCAGCATCACCGCGCGCGCGAAGGTCGTGAACGCCTCCGGGTCCTCCGACGCCGGGACGTACGGCGCGTGGTCGTGCTGCTCGGGGTAGGCCCGGGTGCTGGTCAGCGTGACCCACCCACCCGCGATCAGGGCGCTCCACGGGCCTGCGATCTCGTCGACCTGCCACATGGAGGTGACCGCGAAGGGGCCGGTGTCGATCTCCCACTCCTCGACGAGGGTGCGTACGTCGGCCAGGCGCAGCGCTCCCGTCGAAGTCACCTGACGCCCCTTGCCCAGGAACTCCAGCAGGCGCGCCGCCCGCTGCACCAGCTTCACGTCGCCGTGCGCTGCCGTGAGCTCCTCCATGTCGTCCTCGGCCCTCTCCAGCGCGAGCAGGGGCTCCTCCAGAGTGGAGTTGTCGGGCAGGAACCAGGGCAACCCGGGCTCCTTGTCGGGGACGTCGGCAGGATCGGGGCCGCCGCCGAAATCACTGCCCGAGCCCGTCCAGTGCGAAGCCTCGAAGGGCATCGACGGGTTCGCCAGGCGCCCGGTGTCGGAGATCTCGTGGCGCTCGGTGTTGGTCAGCGCGGTGTTGTACCACTGCATGTAGGCGTCGAACAGCTCGGGCGTGCTCAGGTCGACCCCCAGCGTGCTCGCGTGGACGAGGATGTTGCCGGTGAAGGAGCGGGCAGTGGGGTCATCGGCGGCTTCCAGGGCCGAGAACTCGAGCCCCTCCAGCACGCTGCGGGCCCGATCCACGTCGATGCCGTCGGGATGCCAGCGCTGGTGCTCGTCGAGGAACGCGAAGAACTGGCCCAGGGCAGGCACCTGCGCCATGACCATCTCGCGCGGCTGGATCACCTTGCGTGGAACCACCTCGGTCAGCAGGATCTCTATCAGTTCTTCGGTCCAGTAGGTCGGGTCCGCACTGTCGAGCTGCTCGGCCTTCAGCCTCAGCAGCGGCTCCACATGTGCGGCCTCCTCGTCGGCCTGATCCGTGGAGACCGCCTCACGGCGCCAGAGAACGAACTGGGCCAGCAGCGCATGCAGATCTCGCTCCATCCGCCTGTCGGATCGCTCGAACGCGTGGGACGGGCCGCGCTGCGGGCGAGAGCGCTGGGTGCCGCGGCGGTGCTTCTTCTTGGGCATCTGACCATCGTGCCGCATGCGGACATCAGCGAAAAGGCTGTGCGCCCCATGGGCTGGTCAGGGACCGCTCCGGCTGGCTGCGGCGTGATCGCGTTCGGTCTGGCCGGCGTTCAGCGCACCGCGTGGCCCTCGCCGTGCCGGTGGCGTCGTGGTCTCGCCGGCGTCTTGGGGCTGACCCGGTCTTGAGGCGGCAGGCTCATTGCTCGCCACCGGAGCACATGTCAGTCGAGCCCTGGAATGGTCGGTGCCAGGGGCGCAGGCGCGGGCGTGCTTCCATCCGCCCCATGCAAGTGGAGCTTCGCTCCTGTAGTCCGCAGCACCGTGAAGATATCGACCTACTCGACTCCCATCGCGGCACAGGCGTCCGGGATCTTCACCCGCTTGCGTGCATTCGGACTGGGCAGTTCGTTGGTGACAACGGTGTCGCCATGCCCGGCGGCATGGGCGATGAGGAGGAAATCAGCTTGGTCACTCGAGAACACGTTCAACGCATCCTGCCGATAGTCCTGCCTCGCTGCCCACGTGCTGAGCAGAGCGAAGTTCTGGGCAGTTCGCTGATCGACCGGGAGGAAGAAGCCCGGGTGATCGCGCGCCCAGTCGGCGAGCTCGTCATCACCGCTAAGGAGCTCATCGCGAACGGCATCAATACTGATCAGCTCTCCTGCCTGGTGGCCCTGTTCGAGCCAGGTCCAGAACCCTGGCGCGATGTCGAACGCGTAGTACCTGTTCTTTGCCTCGATCAGGATGTTCGCGTCGACGAGGTACATCAGCTGATCCCGACCCGTTCAGCGAGCTGCTCGAAGGTGCTGTACTTCTTCGTGCCGAGCAGCTTGTACGCGTCCCGGTAACTCGTCCCACCCTCGCGTGCGCTGGCGATCACGGCTCGAGCGAACTGTCTGCTGAGCCGTCGCGGCTGGACGTTGTAGAAGCTTCCGCCACCCGCCTTCTCCTCCTCATATCGCTCGTAGTACAGCTCCTTCGTGATGAGGCTGAGGTCGGCGAGTCGACGCAGCACGACGAGAGTGCTCACGGTGAATCGCTGAGCGAGGGCATCCAGTCCTTCTGCGGATTGGTCACCGATGTACTCGGCGCGGACGGTCTCGCGCGGCATCAGCACCTCTGCGGCGACGGCGTTGCACCATTGCTCGTCCGGAGGCGCACTCGTCGCACCGGGCACGGCATCGGAGAGTGCGCTTCCTCCTAGCCACACATGGGCGAACTCGTGAAGGAGCGTGAAGATCTGCGCGGCCTTGCTATCCGCGCCGTTGACGAAGACCAGGGGGGCCAGGTCGTCAGCCAAGGTGAAGCCGCAGAACTCTTCAGGCTGCAGCACGCGGCGGGTGTTCGATCCGACCACGCCGCTCACCATCACGAGGGTTCCGCTGTCCTCGATGCGGTCGGACAGGAGGCTGAAGGCGCTGCCCCAGTTCCGAGCGAGTGGTCCTGCATCAGGACTGATGCCGAGGAGGTCCCGCATCCTCTGCGCGATGATCGCGGGCTCATCCATCGTCGTCGCGGATCCGACATACGGCACCGGGTCCATGCTGTTCTCGAGTAGGTAGTCCCGGAAGCAGTCCTGACGCAACTGGCACAGGTAGATCGTGTCGAGGAGGTCAGCGGATGGTTTACTGATTGCCGCGTCGTGCAGGGTGCGCATGTCGGGCACCGGGAGTGGTTCCTCCGGTGGGGCTGGGAGGAAAAGCTGCCCGAACGGCGCATGTGTGGCTTGTGCGAACTTCTCGAGCTGCTTCACGGTGGGCCTGCGGGTTCCGGCCCTCCACTCGGCGAGGTGCGGGAACCTTCGCTCCGCCGTCTCCTCGTCCCAGCCTGCACGCCCCACGGCCCAGTCCAGCAAGGTGGGAGCGACATCAACGTGGACACTCACGGCACGCCCTCCTCATCCGGTTCCGTCGCAGTTGTCGTGACCCACATGCTAGACGCGGGGCACGAAAGGTGACCCTGAGCCGAGGCAGAGCCCACGGCGCCCGCAGAATGGTCCGTCAAGCCGCCGTTGGCCGCGTCCGGGGCTCAGAGCGTTGCAGGCATTTCTGCCTCGAGCGCGGCCCCAGTCAGCGCCCCTGCAGCGCTTCGCGTGTCGCACTCCAGACGCGAAGCACGTAGTCGCGGCCCGGCTCGCACGGTTTCACCTCGATCTCTCGTTCGACGCCGTCTTGGCGGATCCACACGGTGCACCGTTCCCACGGGGTGCCGCCCGGCGGGCCTATGAACAGATGGATGGAGCGTGCATCCTTCTCGTTCCCCGCGGCGAGTACGGCTCCGATCCGTTCGTTGCCGGCGCCCTCGTTGAAGCCCGTGGTGCCTCGGCCCGGAGCTCCACCGCGGTACGGATTCTTGAGTGCCTGCGCCTGGAAGATCGATCCCAGGAGGAAGAGCGCCTCCTGCGCACCCGGGCTCAGGAGCTCTCCGGCCCGTCTCCCGCTCAGGCGATCAGGGAACTCCATCGTCCCGCTCCTGATCCCCCGGTCGAGTTCCTTCAGAGCTGTGGCTCTCTCCTGCGCGGGAGCACTGAGCCTCCCCTCCCGGAACACGCCGATCTTGGCCGAGGTCAGGTAGCTCTCAGGTTCGCTCGGCCCTCTCACACCTACCAGGAGCGGCTCAGCACTCCCTACGAGGTCGAACTCGAGCCCCACGCTGTCGCTCTTCGTGTCGCTCATTCCCATCTGCAACCAGGGCTCCGCATTGCCGCCGTGCAGCGAGAAGCGGGTCAAGTCCCTTTGAGTGGTGGCTTTTGGGTCAGGCGGTCATGAGGAGCCGGCTGGCGGTCTCGGGGGTGTCGGTGGTGAGCATGTCGGCGAGGCGGCGGAGGGAGT
>NZ_JALXKT010000073.1:0-15077 GCF_025144775.1 Brachybacterium sp. p3-SID957
TCAGCTCCTTGATGTCGTCCTCGAGCTGCTCTGCTGCGGGACGTTGCTTGGCGGCGACGTCGATCTGGCCCGTGACCGCGGCCGTGATCAGCGCTGCCCGCCGCTCCTTGGCGAGGGCGATGGCGCGGGTGAGGTCCGCACTCATCGCCGATACCACCTTGCGCTCATGATGCCAATCCGCAGCAAGTTCGACTTGCTTCGTGAGCGGAAGGTAGGGGACCTCTAGATTCCGCAGGGCCTCGACATTGAAGTGGCCTTGAATGGCGCCCACGGTGCCGTACTTGACCGCCTCGCGAATCGGTTCTGAGTTAATGAAAGCTGTCAAGAAGCTGGGGTCAAGCATAGAGCTACGTTTGACGATAAGCAAGTCAATCGCATTGCAGTCAGGGAGAGTGTCGTCTACCACGGCCGCCGCACCTGCCTGCCCGGTACGGACAACCACGACATCGCCTGGCTTAAGAATTGACTTCGGATGAGAATGGTGTCCAGCTTTCGTGATGTGCACTAAGTCATCAAGTGCTATCGATTCACGCTTCACATTGACTCCGCGCAGTGCGGGGACGCCGGCTTCTGCGTACCAATCCGACGGTCGAACGACGATACCGACTGTTACATCAGCAAAGGTTTTCAATCTTTGGTGGGATGCGTTGGCTGCAGACTGGAGAAGCCCTGTTCGGAAGGACTCAAGGCGCTCCTCAGCGAGAGCGATAGCGCTGAAGAGATCTGCAATGAGCCCGTCGATCTCGGCGGTCTCATGGTCGAGGTAGTCGACGATTGTGCGCAGTTGATCTTCTTCGGGTTTTGGAATGCGTATCCGTGCTACCTGTGCAGAGCTTAGGTGCTTCACCGTTGTGGCATAGGTATGCGCGTTGATAATCTCTAGCGCCGAGGGAAGACAGTACTCGAGCCACGAGAGACGGAGTGCATCGCCGGTGAGTGCAAGCACCCGCTGGTTCAAAAGCGCATGCTCATCCCTACGCCAACGCCCGACGTTAAAGTCGCCATCCATGCCGATTAGGAGGTCGTCCTTCGTTACCCGGAATCTCGTGAGTTCAGGCCCGTTGTATCGCGTTTCCTCTACTGCATCCAGCAGTGACCTGATCCGGATCAAAGGCGTGCCGTCCGGGCCGAAGTGCTTGGAGTCGTAAGGCATGCCGTTCACGAGTCGGACGAAGTCTTGAACTCGTGCTTCACCCCAGCCCGTACCATGCGAGCTCTGGGATCTGCCGAGAGCCGCGCGTCCCCAATCCCAGTTCACCGCTTGACCTCCGCCAGCCGCGCCCGGATGCGCCCGAGCACGTCGTCCAGGTCCCGATCGATCTCTTCCAGTGGCCGGGGCGGTACGTACTTGTAGAAGTGCCGGGTGAAGGGGATCTCTGCGCCTTCCTTGGTCTTGGTGTGATCGATCCATGCATCGGGCACAAAGGGGATCACCTCGCGCTGAAGGTATTCCTCAACGTCCTCGTCCCATGGCACGTTCTCGGTGTCCCGCAGGGACGCGTCGGCCACGCTCTTGCCGCCCGGTCCGGTCACCACTTCGCCATCCTCGTCGTGCTCGGAAAGCTCACCGATCAGAACTTTCAGCACAGCGGGCGTGAGCTTCAGCCCGTGCTCGTCCAACGCTGCCTTCAGATCCTTCGTGAACACCGCACGGCTGGTGGAGACGATGCCACCTGCTGCGTCGGCCGCTGCACCGAGGGCATCCCGCAGTGCCTCACGCTCGGCGTCCTTCAGCTTGGTGACCTGCCGCGCCGCCATTGCTCGCTCGATCCGTTCGGAGGTGAACGCATAGTTGCGGCGCATTGGGCGCTCCACCGTGATCGTCCGGTAGAAGAAGTCCTCAGTGGCGAAGATCTTCGAGTGCTCTGACTCCTCAAAAGTGTTGTACAGCCGGGTGATCTCCTCGATGTTCCGCTCGGACAGGTACCTGCGTTTGGAGCCCACCGACTTGCGCATCTTCTCGAACATGCCCGTGGCGTCGATCAGCTGCACCTTCCCGCGACGCTCCGGGGCCTTGTCCTTCGACAGGATCCACACGTAGGTCGCGATGCCGGTGTTGTAGAACATGTCGGTTGGCAGACCGATGATCGCCTCGAGGTAGTCGTGCTCCAGGACCCAGCGCCGAATGTTCGACTCTCCCGAACCCGCCCCGCCCGTGAACAGCGGTGAACCGTTCAGCACGATCGCCCCGCGTCCGGCCGTGTGGTGCCCCTGATCAGGCGTTGGATCGCGCAGTTTCGAGATCAGATGCATCAGGAACAGCAGCGATCCGTCGGACACCCGCGGTAGCCCTGGCCCGAAACGCCCCGCGAAACCGCGGAGCCTGTGCTCGTCCTCCACCGTCTTCTTGAACTGCTTCCAGTCCACGCCGAACGGCGGGTTCGACAACCCGTAGTGGAAGGACTGCCCGCGGAACGCCGGCTGCGTGAGCGTGTTGCCCAGCACGATGTTGTCGATCGGCTGGCCCTTGACCACCATGTCGGCCTTGCAGATCGCGTACGAGGCCGGGTTGATCTCCTGACCCAGCAGGCTCACCTGCGCCGTCCTGTTGAAATCCCGGATCTTGTCGTCGGCCACCGAGAGCATGCCGCCCGTGCCCGCCGTCGGGTCGTACACGCTGCGCACCACGTGGTCCTTGCCGAGGTCTGGATCCCCGTCCAGCAAGATCGTCACCATCAGCTCGATGACCTCGCGCGGGGTGAAATGTTCACCGGCGGTCTCGTTGGATGCCTCCGCGAACTTGCGGATCAGCTCCTCGAAGATGTGGCCCATCTGCTCATTGCTCACCGCCCGGGGGTGCAGATCCACCTTCGCGAAGTGCTGCAGCACCTGCAGCAGCAGGTCATGGCGCGCCAGGTCGATGATCGCGTCCTCGAACTTGTACTTCTCGAAGATGTCCCGCACGTTCTCGCTGAACGCGCCCACATAGTCGCGCAGGTTCTGCTCGAGGTTGTCCGGATCCCCCTGCAGCGACCTCAAGTCGTGGCGCGAGGCGTTGAAGAACGAGTACTCGTGACCGGCCTTCTTGCGCAGCATCGCGGCCGACGGCATCCGGTCCCGGTCGAAGCCCGCCAGCTCACGGACCACGGCCTCCTTCGTCGGAGCGAGCACCGCGTCCAAGCGGGCAAGGACGGTGAACGGCAGGATCACATCCCCGTACTGGTGCTGCTTGTACGTACTGCGGAGGATGTCCGCGGCAGACCAGATGAACTGGGCGTGGTTGAAAGTCGTGGTCACGATGCTCAGGCTAGCTTTCCCGGAGCGCCCGGTGAGGCCTGTGTAGGCCGAAGAGCCGACGATCCATGCCCGCACACGAGGCGATACGTGGTCCCGCGGTGCCCCTGCCCGCCGTCGACTGCGACCAGATCGTTCTTGATCAGGGCCCTTAGGGCGTAGCGGACCTGCTGGTATGACAGCCCGGTCGCCGCTTGAAGGTCTGCGTGCAGGGCTGGCCCACCGCTCAGGACGCGGTGGATGGCCGGCACGTTCTTTCCCAGTCGACGAAGATCGGGGTGCTCACCATCAGGACCGTGCGCGTGGACTGGGTCTGGTGGTGCGGTGCGGGTAGGTTGCTCGCTGCGTTTGCCGGGACTACCAGCGGGCACCCGGAACGGCACCTCGGCGCTGATGTCCGCATCGAGCAGACCACGCCGTACCAGGGCCTGAAGTTGAGCCTGGGCGTCGTCCAGCGGAAGAGGTGAGAACTCTGCGCGCAGGCTGTCGATATCCCAGCGCTCGCCGTGCCACGCCTTCAACAGCACGTGCTTCTGCAGATGCGTGAGCGAAGACCCGCCGGAGACGCCGGCCAGGTACCGCCGCTCCTCCTCGGAGAACGCGGACCCACGCCAGAACGTCGCCGTGAAGCGCACACCGTTGTCCGTGAGCGTCGGGCGCTTCAGATCAGCGTCCACAGCCCGCCGCAGCATTGTTACCACGCCGCCGCCCTCACCCTCGATCACGCGGCTGCCATCGGGCAGGTGCAGGTGCGTGGCCAGCTGGTACAGCCGCTGGTTGACAGCGGCTCGGCGCGGCGACGGACTCTCGATTTCTGGAAGTGTCACCCCTCGCAAGCCACCGGGACTGGCGATGACAAGGGCTCTGTCGGTCATGCGGATGTCGATCGAGCGTCCGATCCCCAGGGTCTCCGGACCCAGATCGCGATGCACGAGGGCGTTGGCCACAGCCTCGCGGACGGCGGCCAGCGGGATCTCGGGTTCATCTCGCATATGCCCATCCGGCCCGTAGACCTGGCGCGTGGTGAGGTTCTGGCGTACCCAGGCGACACAGTCGTCCAGGAGGTCCGTGATCGGCCCGTCGAAGTGTTGGAGATTCTGGGTGCGCACCCCGCTCCCGTCGTCGGGGAGCCGTACGGCGGCGGTCACCCGCAGCGGGGGCAAGACACCCTGCGGGTAGTTCCCCAGTGCGTAGATGCCCGCGACAGTGCACTCGCCGGATGCTGTCACCGCGCCGAGCTGTCGGATGATCTGCGCATCCGCGAGCTCGCGCAGCCGTCGGGACTGGTTCCGGGCCCGGGTGACGACCTGCCCGACCAATGCTGGATCGAGGTCGTCCAGACTCGTCCCGGTCACGGGACGCTCGTCGTAGTGCACGCTTTCGCTGTGATGGAGGGCGGCCACCTCGATCATCCGCAGATCGGCTGGCCCCATGACGAAGTCGCCGTCGGCTTGCCGCAGATAGGCACGACCTTCGAAGCGCGCGGGCTTGAGGCGAGGAGCGACGGAGTGGACCAGTGCGGCGAGGATCTGGACACCGTCAATGTCCAGCGTCCTCACGTCGATGTAGGGGGAGGGGGTCACGGCCTCTCGCGCCACGTTGACCAGTGCCTGCTCCATTCCGGCGGGGTCGGCAACGCCGCTGAGGGAGAATCCGCCCGCCTCGTTGACACCGAGGATCAACAGCCCCTGATCGGGCATGTTGGCGAACGCGCACAGGGTCTGTCCGATCTTCGCCGGCAGGCCGCCCGCGGCTCGCTTGACCTCGACGTCGGTGCGGTCTCCGCGGTGAACTCGCAGCTCATCGAGGACGGCAAGGACGCTGGATACTGTCAACTCCACAGTGTGAAACCTACTCTGAAGATTGCAAGTGTGCAAGTGTTTGTTCGGGTGCGAATATGCAGGTGAGCGGAGCGTTGAAGGTCAAAGTCCCGCAGCATTCACAGTGACAGTCCGAACAGATTGTGAAGTGTCAGTCTGGTTGACTGGCGAGAGTGTCAACCAGGCATGTCGAGCCGGACGGACGAGAACCCGATCAGGCCCTGGAAAGGATGCGTGGGATCGGGCATGACATCCTTCAGCTGCCGTCCGGCTCGCCCATGGTGCCGGTGAGCACCGCGATCACCGCATCGGGCTCCACCGACGGGTTCACGAAGGCCAGGCGCAGCGCCGGCTCGCCCTGGAAGGCGGTGGGCACGCACAGCATCACGCCCTCCTTCGCCAACCGGTGGGACCAGCGACGGTAGGCCTCGAGGTCCCAGCCGGGGCGGCGGAACACCACCACCGACAGCTCCGGCTCCAGCAGCAGCTCCAGATGCTCGCTGTCCCGGATCGCGGCGGCGACGGTGCGGGCGGTGGCCAGGCAGCGCTCCACGGCGGCGGTGTACGCGTCGGTGCCGTGCGTGGCCAGCGAGTACCACAGCGGCAGTCCGCGCGTGCGGCGCGAGAGGTGCGCGGCGAGGTCGGCCGGGTTGGACTCGCCGCGGTCGATCGAGTCCAGGTACGCGGCGTGCTGGGCATGCGCCGCCGCCGCGGGGCGCGGGTCGCGGTACAGCAGGGCGCAGCAGTCGTAGGGCGCGAACAGCCACTTGTGGGGGTCCACGATGAAGCTGTCTGCCTGCTCGATCCCCGCGAAGCGGCCGCGGGCGCTCGGGGCGGTGAGCGCGGCACCCCCGTAGGCACCGTCCACGTGCACCCAGGCGCCATGGCGGTGCGCCACCTCGACCACCGAGGCGATGTCGTCGACGATCC
Organism: Brachybacterium sp. p3-SID957; assembly: GCF_025144775.1. NCBI lineage: Bacteria > Bacillati > Actinomycetota > Actinomycetes > Micrococcales > Dermabacteraceae > Brachybacterium > Brachybacterium sp. p3-SID957. Next base: position 5,985 of record NZ_JALXKT010000073.1, read on the forward strand.
CGGCATTGGTGGTGCCGCCGGAGGCCACCACCGCGCAGATCCTCTCGTCGGCCGCCAGCAGCGGCTCCAGCGCCTCGCCGGTGAGGTGCCCGTTGGCATCGACGGGCACCATCACCACGTCCATGTCCAGCAGCCGCGCGGCTGAGGAGATCGAGGAGTGGGCGGTGGAGGCGCAGGCCAGTGCCCAGCCTCCGGTCGGCCTGCCGCCCCGAGTGCGCCGGGCGTGGTCGCGGGCGGTGGCCAGAGCGGAGAGGTTCCCGTTGGTGCCCCCGGAGACGAACACCCCGGCCGCATCCGACGGCCAGCCCAGCAGATCGGCCAGCCAGCGCAGCACCTGGTTCTCGGCGAAGATCGCCCCGGCGCCGCCCTCCCACAGCCCGCCGAACACGTTCGCAGCCGAGACCACCGTGTCGAAGGCGACCGCGGCCCGAGTGGGGGCTGTAGGGATGTAGGCGAGGTTCATCGGGTCGTCGGAGGCCCGGGTGGCGGGCAGCAGCACCTGGTCGAACAGCTCCATCGCCCGCTCGGCGCCGATGCCCTGCGCGGTGATGGTCTGCCCGGCCTGCTCCTGCAGCTCCCGGGCGCTGCGGGCGGTGGCCTTCGGGTCCGAGGCCAGCGCTGTGTGCGCTGCAGCCCACTCCAGCGCGATGCTCACTGCCTCCCGCTCATCGCCCCACACCGGCGAGGGCGGGCGGTGCCGCTGCAGGGCGTCCGAGGCCTGCGCAAAGGCCGTGCGCTCCTGGTTGTGCGAGGTGGTGCGGGCGTCGCGGGCGGGGTGGTGGTGCGGGGGCGGTGTGATCACGCCCTGCATCGTTGCACGACGGCAAGCCCGGTACCGGTCGAATCGGCGCCCGGGCTGCGACCGACGTGGACCTCAGCGCGTGACTGGCGACGTGGACCTCAGTGCGTGACTGGCGACGTGAACCTCAGCGCGTCACCGCAGGGCCCCCGGGAGCCGCGGGACCTGGCTGTTCATGTGAATGCCTGCGAGGCGTACCGTAGAGGCTGCACGGACCGTGCCTGCGACCGCCCACCGGACTCATGAGGAGCGCCGACGATGGCCAACGACGACTTCGACAATCCCCTCTCCCACCCGGGGTTCGAGATCCGCCATGAGCTCAACGACTCCCGGTTCGTCGCCGTCGAGGGTGAGGACGTGGTGGGGATGCTGACGTACGAGCGCACCGGGGACAGGGTGAGCCTGCTGCACACCGTCACCGATCCGGGCCATCGCAGCGAGGGGATCGCCTCGGCCCTGGTGCGCACGGCCTTCACCGACGCGCGGGCCGCCTCGATGCGCGTGGTCGTGATCTGCCCGTTCGTCGAGAGCTGGCTGGCACGTCACCCCGAGCAGGAAGACATCGTGGTGGATGAGGGAGTCGGCGGTGACCGCAGCTGACCGGTGGGGACACCGGCCGGGCGCTGACGCCGGCGGGCCGGGGACAGCGGCCGGACTGCCCTTCCTCCCCTGGCTCTCCGGCGTCTCCTGGCTCTCCTAGCTGTCCTAGCTGTCCTCGCGGTCCAGCGATGCGGCGAGATCCTCGGCCGTGCGCCGCAGGAACCCGATCACCACGTCCCTCTCCTGAGCCGTGAGAAGGGCTGCGGCCCGCATGCGGCTGGCCTGGGTGCGGCCCATCGTGTCCATCGCGGCCGCGCGGGTGGAGGGGGAGACCGTGAGGGTCTGAGCGCGACGGTCGGAGGGGTGGCGGTGGCGCACCACGTGTCCGTCCGCCTCCAGCTTGGAGATCATCTTCGCGACGGCGGCGGTGGAGATGCCCAGTCGTTCCGCCAGCACCGTGGGCGTGATCAGGGTGCCCTCGTTCTCGGCCACCATCAGCACGTGGATCGCTCGCATCGCGGTGGCGTTGAGCTTCATGTACTGCTGCGAGGCGTCCATGATCCGACGCTCCACGTCCCGCAGCGCCCCCATCGCCCCGAACAGCTCGCCGATCTGGGCGAGCTCCCCAGGGGAGAGCGCCTCGTGGTCGAACAGCTCTCCATGAGGATCGTTCGACGTCGGTGAGTAGAGGTTCTGGTTCACGTCTCTCTCGTCGTGCAGGATGAGGGCGGCCGCCATGGGGCTGACCGGCGGGTCGAGGCGGACGCAGATGCGTCCGAATCACGTCGCAGGAATCCGCAACACTGTAGACCTCTTGCGAGGTGCATGGACTACGATGAACAAGCCGCTAACTAACGACGTTAGCAATCTTCTCCCTCGTGCCGCCCGGGGTCACAGGCCCCGGCAGCTGCCACCCCGCACGCAGGCGACAGCCGTGGAAGGTGCCCGATGCCCACTGACTCCCCAGCCCCCACGTCCTTCCACCGCGTGGACAACGGCAGCACCCGCGGTATCGGCGATGGCAAGCCCGCCGGACAGGGCGGCGGCAAGCCCCGCGGGACGGGCGACGGCAAGCCCCGCGGGACGGGCGACGGCAAGCCCCGCGGGACGGGCGACGGCAAGTCCCGCGGGAAGGCACGCCTGCTGCGCGTCGTCGTGCCCGCCGTGCTGGTGCTGGTGTGGCTGACCCTCGCGGGCATCGGCGGTCCCTTCTTCGGCCGCATCGGGGAGGTCTCCTCCAACGACCCCACCACCTACCTGCCCTCCAGCGCGGAGTCCACCGCCGTGCAGGAGGCCCAGGCCGGATTCTTCGAGTCCGACGAGATCCCCGCCATCGTGGTCGCGCAGAGCGCCGGCGGCAGCGAGCTCACCGAGGAGCAGATCGGCGAGTTCACCGAGGTCATCGAATCGGTCACCGCAGATGCGCAGGCCGTGGGCGAGGCGTCCCCGCCCATCCCCTCCGAGGACGGCCAGGCCCTGCAGGTCTTCGTGCCGATCGATGCGGACGTCGAGGCCGGTGATACCGTCGACTCCCTCCGCGAGGGCCTCAAGGGCACCGTCGACGGGATCGACGTGTACGTCACCGGGCCCGCCGGGTTCTCGGCGGATCTCACCGAGGCCTTCGCCGGCATCGACGGCCTGCTGCTGATCGTGGCCTTCGCCGTGGTGCTGGTGATCCTGCTGATCGTGTACCGCGCGGTCATCCTGCCACTGCTCGTGCTCACCAGTTCCCTGTTCGCCCTGTGCGTGGCGGTGCTGGTGAACTGGCTGCTGGCCGACGCCGGCCTGTTCCTGCTCAACGGCCAGGTGCAGGGCATCCTTTTCATCCTGGTGATCGGTGCCGCCACCGACTACGGGCTGCTGCTGACCGCCCGCTACCGCGAGGAGCTCGAGCGCAGCCGCGACCACGTCACGGCCCTGAAGTCCGCCTGGAAGGGCGCGGTCGAGCCGATCATCGCCTCCGGCGGCACCGTGATCGCCGGCCTGCTGTGCCTGCTGCTGAGCGACCTGGAGTCCAACCGCGCCCTGGGTCCCGTGGCCTCCGTGGGCATCCTCTGTGCGATCCTGGCCGCCCTCACCCTGCTGCCCAGCCTGCTCGCGCTGTTCGGGCGAGTGGCCTACTGGCCCCGCGTCCCCCGCTACGCCGGCGAGGAGGCCCAGAGCGAGCAGGCCGCCGCCCGCGCCGACCAGTCCCTGGAGCAGGTGGTCGAGGGCCACGGCGTGTACGGCCGCATCGGCAAGTACACCGTGGGCCATCCCCGCCGGATCTGGGTGGGTGTGACCCTGCTGCTGATCCTGGGCGCGGCGTTCTTCCCGACCCTGAAGGCAGAGGGCGTCGCCCAGAGCGACCTGATCCTCACCGCCTCCGACGCCCGCGACGGCCAGGAGGTGCTCTCCGAGCACTTCCCCGGCGGCTCCGGCACCCCGGCCTACATCCTGGCCCCGGAGGAGGACGCCGAGGAGGTCGCCCAGACCGCCCTGGACCTGGAGGGCGTGGAGTCCGTCTCCCTCACCGCCAACGACGACCCGGCCGGTCAGCTCTCCTTCCAGGACGGCGAGTTCGTCGGCTCCATCCCCGATCCCAGCGCTCCGGTCGCCGAGCCGACGGTCTCCGAGGGCAAGGTGCTTCTCCAGGCCACCCTCACCGACGCCTACGACTCCGCCGCCGCCCAGGAGACGGTGCGCGAGCTGCGCGAGGCCTACGGAGATGACGTGCAGGTGGGCGGCAACACCGCCACCGACGTCGACACCGACGACGCCTCCATCCACGACCGCAACCTCATCATCCCGATCGTGCTGGCGGTGATCACCCTGATCCTGATCGCCCTGATGCGCGCCATCGTGGCGGCGTTGATGCTGGTGATCACGACGGTGCTGAGTTTCGCCGCCGCGATGGGCGTGGCGGCGCTGGTGTTCAACCATGTGCTGGACCTGCCCGGCGCCGATCCGGCCGTGCCGCTGTACGGCTTCGTGTTCCTGGTGGCACTGGGCATTGACTACAACATCTTCCTGATGACGCGCGTGCGGGAGGAGAGCGAGCGTCACGGCACCCGCGAGGGCATCATCCGCGGCGTCGCGCTCACCGGCGGCGTGATCACCTCGGCCGGCGTCGTGCTGGCCGCCACGTTCGCCGCGCTCGTGGTGATCCCGATCCTGTTCCTGCTGCAGCTGGCCTTCATCGTGGCTCTCGGCGTACTCGTGGACACCTTCCTGGTGCGCACCCTGCAGGTGCCTGGCATCGCCACCGAGCTGGGCCGTCACCTGTGGTGGCCCCGCAAGCTCGCGGCCGACGGGCACGGCGGCACCGCCGCCGCCCACAAGGTGGTCGAGCACGATCGGGTGGCCGAGGACGGTGCCGATGCCGCAGTCTCCAGTGCTCCCACCTCCGAGCGCGACTCCGTGCGCGATGCCGAACCAGCCATGAACCGGGACGCCGAACGCTCCGTGGATCAGGACATCGAGCCCACCACGGAGGAGGAGCCTGCCCACGGTTCACCGGAGGCCATCGAGAAGGCTGCCGAGGAGCTGGGCACCGGTCACGGCCGGCGCCGTAAGGAGACCTGAGGGTCGCCTGGATCGGGCGGCGGGCCCACCGCCCGATCCAGACTCTGCACGGGCCCGGCGGGCCCACCGGACCCGTGCGGAGAAACGTCGGGGGTGGCGTGACGGTCGACGTGCGAGCAGTTGGCGTTATGGATGCCTCATAGCACCAACTGCTCGCACGTCGACGGGGGTGGGGTCATCCGACGGGGACCGGGGCATGGCCCGGCCGGCGGGCTTGGGGGCCAGCGCGCTCCGCGCATGGCCCGGCCGGCGGGCTTGAAGGTCAGCGGACTCCGCGCATAGCCCGGCTCACGGGCTTGGCGATCATCAGCATCACCACGCCGATCGCGATCGTGATCGCGCCGAGGGCACCGAAGTAGGCGGTCTCGTTGTCGGCGGAGTAGAACTGCGCCAGCGAGCCGGACAGTGAGGTGCCCAGGGCAACCGACAGGTTGTACAGCGCCATCATCATCACCGGGAAGGCGCGCGGGGCCAGCTTGGTGGCCAGGGACAGGCCCACCGGCGACAGAGACAGCTCACCCAGGGTGGCCACCAGCATGATCATCGCGACCCACAGCACGGGAACCGCGGCCACCGAGGCCATCGGCAGGAACAGCAGGAACGCCGCACCCATGAGGATGATGCCGATCGCGAACTTGGTGGGCGTGCCCGGCTGGCGACGCCCCAGCTTGGTCCACATCAGCGCGAACAGCGGCGCCAGCACGATGATGTAGAAGGGGTTGAAGGACTGCGCCCAGGAGATCGGCATCTCCCACTCGCCCAGGAACGGCAGCTGCAGGGCGCGGTCCAGGCGGGTGTCCGAGTACAGCGTGATCACGGTGAACTGCTGCTGGAACAGCGCGAAGAACGCCGCGGTGCCGATGAACAGCGGGATGAACGCGATCACGCGGGAGCGCTCGTCGGCGCTGATCTTCGGCGTGGCCAGCAGCAGGGCGAAGATGACGATGGCACCGATCACCGACAGCGCGGTCATGATGGTGGCGAGGTTCGCCGGGTTGACGACGCCGGTGAGCACCAGCACCAGGATCAGCACCAGACCGCCCAGGGCGATGCCGCCCCACAGGGGGTACTTCGAGCGGGGCAGCGGGTCGGGCACCACGTGGACACTGGCGGGCAGGCCCTTGCGGGTGAGCACGTACTGGGTCAGGCCGATGGCCATGCCGATCGCGGCCAGGCCGAAGCCGAAGTGGAAGCCCCACTCCTTCTGCAGCAGGCCGGTCAGCAGCGGGCCCAGCAGGCCGCCGATGTTGATGCCCATGTAGTAGATGGAGAAGCCGGCGTCACGGCGGGGGTCGGAGACGTCGTACAGCGACCCCACCAGGGTGGCGGCGGTGGACTTCAGACCGCCCGAGCCCACGCCCACCAGCAGCAGGCCCGCCACCAGGCCGGGCACACCCGGGATCAGGGCCAGGGCGATGTGGCCCAGCATGATCATCACCGCGGAGCCGAACAGGGTCTTCTCCGGTCCCAGCAGCCGGTCCGAGATCAGTGCGCCCAGGATGGAGAAGATGTACACGGAGCCGCCGTAGGCACCCACGATGCCCAGGGCCACGTTCTCGTCGATCCCCAGGCCGCCGTCGGTGGCCGCGAAGTACATGTAGATCGCGAGAATGCCCTGCATGCCGTAGAAGCTGAAGCGCTCCCACATCTCCACGCTGAACAGGTTCGCCAGCGGGCGGGGCTGGCCCATGAAGGTCTTGCCGGAGGGGTTGTGCTCGGCGTCGTACCCGCCGGGGGCACCCGCGACGCCGGGGGCGTTCGCGGCACCAGGGCGCAGTGCGCCACCCGAGGGATCGCGAGGGTCGGGGCCGACGGGCGCGGTGGCCGATGGCTCCGGTGCGCCAGCTGGGCTGTCAGGGGAGTGCTGGTCTCGATTCACGAGGATCGATGGTCCTCCTCTGCGCATGGGCATGCAAAGCTGCGGAAGGGATTGTGGTGCATCAGTCGATCCGTGCGGTCGGCGCGCAACACCATCGAGACCATGTCTCATGGCGGGGCGCCGGCGGTGAAGCCGGCCTCGAGGCCGCAGAGCAGGACGGACTCACGATGCGACACGGCGCTCCGGTGCCTGCGTCCGGGAGCCGTCGCGCACGATGGCGGGCTGGTCCAGCACACCGGTGGGACGAAGCGCCTCCACGATCACCTTCGTCAGCAGCCCGCCCAGCCTTCCCGGTGGAGGGGGCCGGTGGCCCCGTCCCGGTTCCGGTCATCGGCGCCAGCTCTTCTCGGGTGCTCCCCTCGGGCGTGCGCTGCCTCCAGCGGTTCGCTCCGCGCTCCGCCCCGTGCGCCGCCCCCGTGCCAGGTCCACGATCGCCCAGATCAGCAGTGCGCCCGCCACGGCCAGCAGCACCCACTCCTCGGCGGCCAGTGCGATCGCGACCGTGACGGCCAGCAGGATCAGCTGCGCCACCTCGAGGGCGCGACGGGAGATGCCCAGCAGCGTCCCCGCCCAGCGGGTGCGCAGCAGACGCATCACCAGCAGGCCGACGATCAGGCCCAGGACGAGGTATCTCACGCGGTGACTCCATGACGGTGGGGGAGTTGTCCACCTTACGGCCCACGGCGGTCCCGGGGGCACGGTGGGCTTCCTACACTGGACCGGTGACATCGACTGACGCCTTCGAAGCTGGACCGGACCGCGGCCTGGAGCGCACCCCGCCCCAGGATCTCGCCGCCGAGCGCGGCGTGCTCGGCGGGATGATGCTGTCCAAGGACGCCATCGCCGATGTGGTGGAGAAGGTGCGCGGCATCGATTTCTACCGCCCCGCGCACGAGCTGATCTACGAGGCGATCGTGGACCTGTACGGCCGCGGGGAGCCGGCGGATCTGGTCACCGTCTCCGACGAGCTCACCAAGCGCGGCGAGCTGCAGCGCGTGGGCGGCGGTGCCTACCTCGCTGATCTGATCGACATGGTCACCACCGCCGCCAACGCCGGCTTCTACGCCGACATCGTGGTGGAGCGCGCCACCCTGCGCCGCCTGGTGGAGGCCGGCACCCGCATCGTCCAGCTCGGCTACGCCGCCGATGGCGGGGAGATCGAGGAGGTCATCAACGAGGCCCAGGCCCAGGTGTACGCGGTCACCGAGCGCGGCCAGTCCGAGGACTTCGTGGCCCTCGGCGAGGTCATCGACGACACCCTCAACACCATCGAGGCCACCCAGAACCGCGGAGGCCAGGTGACCGGCATCCCCACCGGCTTCGCCGAGTTCGACGAGCTCACCCAGGGCCTGCACGCCGGGCAGATGATCATCTTCGCCGGGCGCCCCGCCATGGGAAAGACGACGCTCGGCATGGACGTGCTGCGCAGCGCCTCGATCCACAACGGGCAGACGGCCGTCATCTTCTCCCTGGAGATGGACAAGACCGAGATCACCATGCGTCTGCTCTCGGCGGAGTCCCAGGTGCCGATGAACCGCATGCGCGACGGCTCGATGGACGACCGCGACTGGCAGGCCATGGCGCGAGCGATGAACCGCATCACCGATGCCCCGCTGTTCATGGACGACAGCGCCAACATGTCGCTGATGGAGATCCGCGCGAAGTGCCGCCGGCTCAAGCAGAAGCACGATCTCAAGCTCGTGGTCATCGACTACCTGCAGCTGATGAGCTCCGGCAAGCGCGTGGAGTCCCGCCAGCAGGAGGTCTCGGAGTTCTCCCGCGCACTCAAGCTGCTGGCCAAGGAGCTCGAGGTGCCGGTGATCGCCATCTCGCAGCTGAACCGCGGCAACGAGCAGCGCCAGGACAAGACCCCGATGATGAGCGACCTGCGCGAGTCCGGCTCGATCGAGCAGGACGCGGACCTCATCGTGCTGATCCACCGCGAGGACTACTACGAGAAGGAGTCCCAGCGCGCCGGCGAGGCTGACCTCATCGTCGCCAAGCACCGCAATGGCGCCACCGCCACCATCCCGGTGGCCTTCCAGGGCCAGTACTCGCGCTTCAAGGACATGGCCAACATGGGCGGCTTCGGGGCCTGATCGGATCGAACTGATCGAAGGTCCTGCAGCGGTGCCCCGCACTGATCGCTGCAAGTCGCCGCGGTGGCCCGTCGGGAGGCCGCCGCGGTGCGTGTCCCGTCGCGCCGCGGCCGGGCCCCGATAATCGAAGCATGCTGCCTCCTGACGACATGCACCTGAGCCGCCCCCTTCATTCGGTCCGGACGTTCTGTGAGTCGTCGGTTTCCATTTGA
>NZ_JALXKT010000074.1:0-14699 GCF_025144775.1 Brachybacterium sp. p3-SID957
ACCACCCCACAGATCTCAATTTCCCTGACGCTCCCGGAAGGAGGCGCTCCACATGTCCGGACAGGACTGGCTCGACAAGGACTTCTACCAGGTCCTCGGCGTCTCTAAGGACGCGAGCGCGGAAGACATCAAGAAGGCCTACCGCAAGAAGGCCAAGAAGCTCCACCCCGACCGCAACCCCGGCGACAAGCAGGCCGAGGAGCAGTTCAAGCAGGTCGGTGAGGCCTACTCGGTGCTCAACGATCCCGAGGAGCGCCAGAAGTACGACGCGATCCGGGCCATGGGTTCCGGCGGTGCCCGCTTCGCTGCGGGCCCCGGTGGCCCGGGCGGCGCCGGCGGTGCAGGCTTCGACGACATCTTCTCCGCCATGTTCGGCGGTGGTCAGGGCGGCTTCAGTGGAGCCCGAGGCGGCGGCCCCGGCGGTTTCAACCCTGCCGGCGGCGGGCCCGAGCCCGACCTCGACGACCTGCTGCGCATGTTCGGCCAGCAGGGCGGCGCACCCGGCGGTGGCTTCGGCTTCGGCGGCGGGCATGGCCCTCGGCCCAGCGCCGGCCAGGACATCGATGCCCGCACCCGCATCAGCTTCCGCCAGGCGGCGCTGGGCACCGAGGTGCGCCTGAGCGTCGACGGCCGCACCGTCACCGCCCGCATCCCCGCCGGGGTGCACGACGGCCAGCGGATCCGCCTGCGCGGCAAGGGCCGGCCCGGCCACGGTGGCGGCCCCGCCGGTGACCTGATGCTCACCCTGGAGGTGGACGAGCACCCGGTGTGGAGCGCCGATGGCGCCGATCTGCGGATCACCGTGCCCGTGTCCTTCGACGAGGCAGTGCTGGGCACCACCCTGACCGTGCCGCTGCTGGACGGCGGCACCGTGGGTCTGAAGGTGCCCGCCGGCACCCCGGCCGGCCGCACCCTGCGCGTGCGCGGCAAGGGCCTGGTCACGACGAAGCGCACCGGTGACCTGCTGGTCACCGTGCAGGTCGCGGTGCCCACCCACGTGGAGGGCGCGGCGCGCAAGGCCGTGGAGGACCTGCGTGACGCGCTCGCCGACGAGGATCCCCGTGCCGGCCTCGCCGAGGCCGCTGCCCGCTGATCGATCCACGCCCGGAGCGATACACGCCCGGAGCGATCCACGCCCGGAGCGATCCACGCCCGGAGCGATCCGCACGCTGAGAGAATGAACCGCAGGAAGGAGTGATCCCTGATGAGCCCCCACCGCATCGACGAGCGCGCCCCCGTGTTCGTGATCTCGGTGGCCGCGGAGCTCTCCGGGATGCATCCCCAGACCCTGCGTCAGTACGACCGCATCGGCCTGGTCTCCCCCCGCCGCACCGCCGGCCGTGGACGCCGCTACAGCGCCCGCGACATCGCCCAGCTGCGCGAGGTGCAGCGGCTCTCCCAGGAGGAGGGCATCAACCTGGCCGGCATCAAGCGGATCCTCGCGCTGCAGGACGAGGTGGCCTCCCTGCGCGAGCAGCTCGGCGCAGTGCACGAGGCCATCGAGGAGATGGCCGCCCGCTCCGGCGGCCGTGTGTTCTCCGCCGACCGCTCCGGCCGCGTGACCTCCCTGCGCCGTGGGGAGAGGCCCGAGCGCCCGCCCGGCGGTGCGCTGGTGCTGTGGCGGCCCGACCGCCGGCGCTGACCGGCGATCCTCTCAGGACCGACGGATGACCCCCTCGGCCTCGTAGATCCCCGCCAGGTGCTCCGCGACCCGGCCCAGGTCCACCTCCTGCGCGGCGGCCTGACCGGCTGCGGTGAGATCCGGCAGCTCGCCGTCCAGCAGGGCCCCCAGGCGCTCCTTCACCGTGGCGGGGAAGCTGGGGCCGTTGCCGGGCACCATGTGGGTGACCGCCCCGTCGGGCAGCCAATCGCGGTAGATCGGGATGTCCCTCAGCAGTACCGGGGCCCCGCACGCCAGGGCCTCCAGCAGCACGATCCCCTCGGTCTCCTCCTTCGTGAGGAAGCAGAAGGCGTCGGCCCCCGCGTACGCATCGCGCAGGACCTCAGCCCCCACGTACCCGGGGAACAGGCAGTTGGCGGGGGCCGAGGCGATCGCGGCTTCGACGTCCTTGGTGATCAGTCGCGGATCGGTGTGGCCGTACCAGACGAAGTGCACCTCTGGCATGGAGCGCGCCACCTGGACCCAGTCCAGGATGCCCTTGCGCACCATCTGGATGCCCACGCTCATCACCACGCGCGACTCACCAGGCAGGCCCAGGGAGTCCCGCAGGCGGCCGCGGGCCGAGGCGTCCGGGCGGAAGAACGAGGTGTCCACCCCGTTGGAGAGCACGTGGATGCGGGTGCGGATCCCGTACTTCGGCTGGGAGACCAGGCTGCGCGAGTACGGGGTGGGGGTGATCACGGCGTCGCCCCGCCGGTACAGCAGCGCGATCCACCGGCGGAACAGCGGCGCGATCCGATTGGCGCCGGTGAAGGAGTCCCGGAAGTCCTCCTCCGTGGAGTGCGCCCACATCAGCACCGGACGGCGCCGCAGGCGCGCCCACCACGACAGCAGCAGCGTGTCCGGGAACGGGGTGTTCAGATGGATCACGTCGAAGGGGCGCAGCGGGGATCGGACCACCTCGTGGCCCAGGGAGCGCACCGCCTGCTCCTGGTGGCGGATGGCCGCCCCGATGCCGGACTGCTTGGCGATGCGGGCCATACCCGTTGGCATCAGCACCCGCAGCGGGCGGGCAGGGCGGACCGGGCGGGTGTTCGGGCGTGCGTGAGGCCGGCCCGTCACCATGGCATGAACTTCACCAGCAGTGCGGAGACGCCCAGGCCATAGGCGATCAGCGACCACGGCTTGCAGGTCAGGATGATCAGCAGGTAGGTGCGCCACCGCATCCGGGTGGTGCCCGAGAGATAGCACAGCAGATCGTCCGGGGCCACGGGCAGGGCGATCGCGGTGGCGAACACCCGCGTGAAATGGGGGCTGCGTGTCCAGCCCAGCGCCTTCTCCACCGCCTTCGGGGAGAACACCCGCTCGATCAGTCCCAGACCCACCTGTCGACCGATCGCGAAGTTCGCGAAGGAGCCGGAGCACACCGCGAGGTAGTTGTACAGGGTGCCCTCCAGCGGCCCGAACAGCACGGGCCCTGCCACCACCAGCAGCCCCCCGGGGATCACCGGGAAGATCACCGAGGCGATCGAGACCATCAGGAACGCGATCGGGCCCCAGGCGCCGAGGCCGTCGATGAAGGCCTGCAGGTTCTCCAGGGAGCGCAGCACACCGGCCTGCCAGCCCCACCACACCAGGCCGATGCTGACCGCCAGCCCCAGCAGGGGCGAGAAGCGAGCTGCGACCCGCAGAGCATCGCAGCGGGGGGCGCCGACCGCCGGGCGATCAGCCCGGACCGCGGAGCGCGGGGGCGGCTTCACGAGCGCGTCGGCGGTGCTCATGCCGGCACCGGTTGACGGGTCAGGATCCGCGGCGCGCGGCGGCTGCGCAGCTGCTGGTACACCTCCAGCACCGCCCGGCCGAACTCGCGGGCCCCGCAGGTGGCGTGGGCGTGCTCCACCGCCGCACCGGACATCGCCTCGCGGGAGATGCGGTCCCCCAACAGCTGGTCCAGGCGCTCGCAGAACTCCTGCTCGCCCTCCACCTGCCAACCGGTGACCCCGTCGATCACCACCGGGTCCAGGGACGGGTCGCGACGGCACAGCAGCGGCAGACCGCAGGCCAGCGCCTCGATGAACGTGAGCCCCTGGGTCTCGCTGAGGGAGGCACTGACGAACACGTCCCCGATCCGGTACCAGCGCTGCACCTCGGAGGGATCCACCACCCCGACGAACAGCACACGGTCGGTGATGCCCAGCGTGCGGGCCCGGTGCACCAGCTCCTCGCGGTAGGGGCCGTCGCCCACCAGCACCAGCACGGTGTCCTCGCGGCCGGAGGCCGCCACGTGGTCCAGCACTTCGTCGAGGTTCTTCTCCTTGGCCAGGCGACACACGGACAGCAGCACGCGCTGGTCGGGGCGCACCCCGATCGCGGCCCGCAGGGCAGCGGCGTCCTCCCTCTCTGCGGCCGTGGTCGCGGGCCGGAACCGCTGCAGGTCCAGGCCCGTGGGCACCACGTGGATGGGCCGGCGCACCCGGTACGAGCGCAACAGGCGCGACACCTTCTGGGTCGGCACGATCACCGCATCCGTGCGCTCCAGCAGGCGGCGCGAGAACGAGGCCACCACCCTGCGGCCCACGGTGCGACTGGGGGAGTAGTAGTGCGTGTAGTCCTCGTAGATGGTGTGGTACGTGTGCACCAGCGGCACCCCCAGGGTGCGGGCGATGCGGCGGGCCCACACGTGGGTGGAGAACTCGCACTGCGAGTGCACCACGTCCGGCCGCCACGCCATGATCTCGCCCAGCACGTGACGGTTCGCCGGCATGCCGATGCGGGCATGGTCGTACACCAGCTGGGCGGAGAGAGAGCCGATGTGGTAGACACCGCCCTCACTCCACGTGCGCATCCCGTCGGAGAGGGTGAGGACCCGCACCTCGCAGCCCAGGGCCTCGAGCTCGCGCCGCAGGGTGCTGACCGAGGCCACCACACCGTTGACCACGGGCTCCCACCAGTCGGTGGTCAGCAGCACGCGCAACGGCCGCTCCGGGTGGGGGACGTTCCGCTCCTGGGGGCGGAGCCTCAGCTTGTTCACCCCTCGAGCATCCCACCCGGTGCGCGCAGGCGCCTCCGACGGAAGGCCGAACCGGGTCAGACCGGGGTCTGATCCCGGTACCGACCTTCCACGGTGCGTGCCCCTCGCCTTCATGTCACCGAGACTACGGTCCCGCGGCGAGCACCACGACGGGGCACGCCCTCCGTGTCACGGAGAGTTCCCCCCTTGTACCTCAGTCGGATACCTGATAAGTCGCGGTGAGGGAGGCGGAGCCCAGCTGCTGGGTGAAGATCGCGAAGCGGATGCCCACGTGCGGATCAGCAGGGTCGGCCCCCAGGGACTCCACCGGCAGCGCATGCACGGTGAAGACGTAGCGGTGCGCGGGGCCCGGTGGGGGGTTGGGGCCGTCGTAGCCCGCGCGGCCGAAGTCATTGGTGGCCTGCGTGAGGGAGTCGTCCTGGCGCCCCACCCCGGCGGGAAGGGACGTGGTGGTGGCGGGGATGTCCCAGGCCACCCAGTGCCAGAAGCCGGAACCGGTGGGAGCGTCCGGGTCGTAGCAGGTCACCGCGAAGCTCTTCGTGCCCTCCGGGGCACCGGACCAGGAGAGATCCGGGGAGACGGAGGAGCCGTCCTGCTCGGGAGCGAGGTGCTCACCGGAGACGACGGAGCCGTCGGGAAGGGCGGAGGAGGTCAAGGTGAACGTGTTCTCGGTCATACCCCCAGCGTAGGCAGGACTGCCGGGGGTGTCGAGACACATCAACGCGGCCCCCGGGGCGCCGCAGCGGGCAGTGGTTGCCTCTATACACTGACGCTCATGTCTGCCCCGCACCCCCAGGACTCCCTGCCCGCGTTCATCCCCGTCGTGGTGGGCGGCGACATCGGCGCCTACTCCCTGGCGCGCGCCTTCCACGAGGCCTACGGCATCCGCTCAGTGGTGATCTCCCGACTGCAGGGCTGGCACATCTCGCGCTCGGCGATCATCGAGAACGTGCGCTGCGCGGACCCGTTCGACGCCGCCCAGCTCGCCCCCGTGCTGCAGGACGTCGCCGCCGCGCACCCTGAGGGACGACTGCTGCTGCTGGGATCGGCCGACGCCACGGTCAAGGCCATCATCCGGGTGCGCGACGAGACGGACGCCCTGGACGAGCGCTGGGTGGCCCCGTACGTGGACCTGGCGACCTTCCGCGCCGGCACCGAGAAGCAGAACTTCACCGAGCTGTGCCGGCGTCTGGATATCGCTCACCCGCTCACGCGCGTGTTCGACCTCGCCGAAGATCTGCCGGCCGACGTCGACGGCCTCGACGTCCCCTTCACCTACCCGGTGATCGCCAAGCCCGCCGAGGTCTCCGAATGGAAGAAGTCGGACTTCGCGGGCAAACAGAAGGTGCACACCGTGGACAGCGCCCAGGACCTGCTGGAGCTGCTGCGCCGCATCCAAGGGGCCGGCTACCGCGAGTCGATCATCGTGCAGGACCGCATCCCCGGTGACGACCAGAACATGCGGATCCTGACCTGCTACTGCGATGCCGACTCCGTGGTGCGGTTCTCCTCCTTCGGCCGCACCCTGCTGGAAGAGCACAGCCCCGGCGCCATCGGCAACCCCGCCGCGATCATCACCTCCGTGGACCGCGAGGTCACCGCCCAGGCCCAGCGCCTGTGCAAGGAGCTCGGCTGGACCGGCTACGCGAACTTCGATCTCAAGTACGACCCGCGCGACGGCGCCACCAAGTTCTTCGAGCTGAACCCTCGCCTGGGCCGCTCCAACTACTACGTCACCGCGGGCGGCCACAACCCGGTCACCTGGTACGTCGACGAGCACCTGGGCGCGGGGCTGCCCACCGAAGGACCCGGCTCCGGCGAAGGGGCCGACGGGATCGTGCAGGATCAGCCCGAGACGCTCTACACCGTGGTACCGGTCGCGCTCGTGAAGCACTACACGACCCTGCCCGACGCGAAGGAGCAGCTCACGCGCGTGCTCGACGCCAAACGCGTGAAGAACCCGCTGATCTACCGCGGCGTCGAGAGGAACCCCCGGCGCTGGGCGATGATCGCCGCAGCCATGACCAACTACGTGCGCAAGTTCCGCCGCTACTACACACCGGGCGACGCCGCATGAGCGCCCTCCCGCCGAGCAGCGAGCAGGCTGCGCTGGACCCTGGCACCTGGTCGGCGCCCGTGGTGGGCGTGCTCGGCGGTCTCGGCCCCGCCGCCACTGCGGTGTTCCTCGACGTCCTGGTCCGCGCCACCAGTGCGCCCACCGATCAGGACCACCTGGATGTCATCGTCAGCCAGCACTCCTCGACACCGGACAGGACCGCCGCGATCCTCGACCCGACGGCTCCCGATCCCGGCCCGGTGATCGCTCGGGATGCGCGCGTGCTGGAGCGGATCGGTGCCGAGATCCTGGTGCTGCCCTGCAACACCGCCCATCACTTCGTGCGCGCCGTTCAGGAGGCGCTCAGCGACCGTGTCCGCTTCCTGTCGATCGTGGAGCACACCTCCGCCACCGCCGCGCATCGCGCCGGCGCCGAGCGACCCGTCGCGGTTTTCGCGACCGAGGGCAACATGCGCGCCGGGGTCTATCGGGATGCGCTCGAGCGGATCGGTCAGCCCAGCTGGGAGCCGCCGCGCGCACTGCAGGAGAGCATCAACACCCTGATCTACGACCAGGTGAAGGCCGGAGCCCCGGTGGACCGCGACCTCTTCGACCGCTGCATCGACGAGGCGATCGATGCCGGTGCCGGTGTGGTGGTGCTGGGATGCACCGAGCTCTCGGTGATCTTCGACCAGCACGGCTTCCGCGGCGATGAGCGCATCGTCGACTCACTGACCGAGCTCGCCCTGGCCACTGTGACGGCCGCCGGCAAGGACATCAGCCCCGCTTTCCGCCGCTGAGATGCCGTGCGACCCGCCGATCGCGAGGCCCCACGAGGATCAGCGCGGGACCGGGCACCGCGCGCCGGCGGATCAGAAACCGCTCTCGGTGGGCCGCGGATAGTGGCGCAGGAACTTGCGCACGTGGTTCAGCCCCACGAGCTGGGCATAGCGGCGCGCCCACCCACCATCGGGCCCGTAGACCCAGGGGTTCGCGACCTTCTCCCGGGCGGCCTGCTTGACCTTCGCGCGCAGCTGCGCGTCCAGCACGTAGCGCAGCATGAAACGCACCGGAAGCAGCGTGTACAGGATCGAACGGGTCACCACGACCGGCTCGATCGCCGCACCGAGGATCGCGTCGGAGACCACGAATCGGGCCACGTTCGCCCCGGCCGCAGTGACGTAGAAGTTGTTGCGGCCGATGCGCGGATTGATCTCGAAGAACTTCCACTCACCGGTGCGCGGATCGCGTTTGACGTCGAAGTTCGCGAAACCGCGGTAGTCGATCGCATCCAGCACCCGGCGGGCCATGTCCAACAGGTCGTCCTGCGCTGTGGTGATCATCGAAGCCGGTCGGCCCAGCGCCTCCGCCGTGTGCTCCTCGAGCAGCACCTGCGCGCTCGAGAGCAGTGTGACCTCGCCGCGACCATCGCGGTAGGCGGTGATGGACCACATCGCGGTGTCATCGCCGGGCACCAGCTCCTGGACCACGAAGCGGCCGCGGAAGCCGGCCTCGCGGTGGCGGCGCCACAGATCGTCCAGCTCCTGCTGGGACGGGATGAAGTAGACCTTCCGGTATCCGGGGATGGTCAGACTCTGCAGGTCGCTGGCGCGGGTCACCTTCGCCACCACCGGGAACGGCATGTCCAGCGGCGGGATCGGGGAGTCGTCGGCCAGGTCGACGATCTCGGTGACCGGCTGGGAGACCTCCAGGTCGCGGCACAGCTGGGCGAACTCGCCCTTGTCGACGATCCGGCGCAGCGCCGCGTCGGAGGGGATCGGCAGACGGTAGTGCTTCTCCAGCACCTCGCGGTGGCGGGCGAACAGCTCCACGAGTGCGTCCTCATTGCACAGCAGGAGCAGCGGGCGCGGTTCCAGACCCCGGATGCGGTCCTCGGCGGCGCGGGTGCGTGCGATCGTCAGCAGCTCGGCGATGACGTCGTCATCGGTGGCGGAGGCGCCCAGCTCGCGCACCACGGAGGCGGCGCTGCGACGCTGTGCCTCCACGGCGATACGGGTCACAGTGGTCGAGACGATGCCGTATTCGGCGTGCAGCGCTGTCGCGAGCGTGTACACGCCCAGACCGGTGCCGACCAGGACGGCGTCGAATGCGGGGGTGTCGGCGGACATGCGGCCCTCCTGGGTCATCGCTTGAGGAAGAACTCGTCGTGCCAGACGAGGAAGCAGTAGATGGACCAGATGCGCTTCATGCCGCCGTCGACGCCCTCGAGATGGCGATCCAACAGAGCCATGATGTGGTCCTGGTCGAAGTAGGTGCGGGCCGCATCGGAGGCGAACATCGCGCGGACCCGGCCGGTGTAGGGCTCCTGGCGCAGCCACTCGTTCAGCGGGACCGGGAAGCCGAGCTTCTTCTTGTCGGCCGTGGCGCGGGGAATCACCTGCCTGGCGGCGTCGCGCAGCGCCACTTTGGTGTTCTCACGGGTGACGCGGTGCTCGGAGGGCAGGCGGCGGGCGGTCGCCCACACCGCGCGATCCAGGAATGGCACGCGCAGCTCGAGGGAGTGCGCCATCGACATCTTGTCGGCCTTGAGATTGATGTCGTGCATCATCCAGGTCTGGATGTCGGCGTACTGCATCGCGGTGATGTCGTCGTAGCCGGAGGCCTCGTCGAAGATCCGACGGGTCCGCTCGGCAGTGGGCACGGCGGCCTGCGCCGCAGGGGACCCCTTGCGCAGCACCTGCATGCGCTCAGCCTCGCTGTACACGTACTGCTGACGGAAGAAGCGCTCGCGAAGCGGCTTGGCGGCGCGGGAGAGGAAGCGTCGGCCCGGCACCTTCGGCAGGCGCGCAGCGGCGGCGCCGACGGCGCGGCGCAGCGGAGCCGGCACCTTCTGGTACAGCTCGTAGTCCAGCGGCTCGCGGTACTGGTTGTAGCCGCCGAACAGCTCGTCGGCCCCCTCGCCGCTCATCACGACCTTGACGTGCTCAGCGGCGTGCTTGGTGAGGAAGAACAGCGGCAGTGCGGACGGGTTCGGCAGCGGCTCATCCATGTGGTACTGGATCTGGGCGACCGCGTCGAAGGTCTCGTCGGCCCCCAGCACCTTCGCGGAGAAGTCCACGCCGATGTGTTCGGCGAAGTCCCGTGCGTAGGAGAGCTCGGAGAAGCGCTCCTCGCTGTAGCCCACGGAGAAGGCGCGCACGTGCTCAGTCCGGGAGGCGAACTCGTGGGTGATGTACGAGGAGTCGATGCCGGAGGACAGGAAGCAGCCCACCTCGACGTCGGCGATGCGGTGCGCGTCCACACTCTCCGAGATGGTCTCGCGGATGCGGCGGACCCACTCGTCGCGATCCGGCGCGGACTCAGGTGCGAAGTCCGGGACGAAGTAGCGCTGGATGTCGAGCTCGCCGTCCGCATAGGTGAACATATGGCCCGC
Source organism: Brachybacterium sp. p3-SID957 (assembly GCF_025144775.1). Lineage (NCBI taxonomy): Bacteria > Bacillati > Actinomycetota > Actinomycetes > Micrococcales > Dermabacteraceae > Brachybacterium > Brachybacterium sp. p3-SID957. The sequence goes on from NZ_JALXKT010000074.1 coordinate 10,103, forward strand.
CAGGAGCTTCTTCACGCCGCGGAACAGCGTCTGCTCGCCGGGGATGTACTCGTAGCTGAGGTAGTCCGGCAGGACCTCCTCGTTGACCTCCTTGACGAAGTGCGGATGCGCCAGGAAGGACTTGATCTCGCTGCCGTAGAGGAAGGTGCTGTCGTTGTGCTGGTAGTAGAACGGCTTGATGCCGAACGGGTCCCGGGCGCCGAACAGGGTGCGGGCCTCGGCGTCCCAGATGACGAAGGCGAACATGCCGCGCAGGCGGGTGACGACCTCCTGGCCCCACTCCTCATAGCCGTGGAGGATCACCTCGGTGTCGGCGTGGGTGCGGAACACATGTCCAGCGGCCTCGAGCTCGGCGCGCAGCGCCGGGAAGTTGTAGATCTCACCGTTGAAGGTGATCCACTTCGTGCTGTCCTCGTTCGGGATCGGCTGATGGCCGTGGTCCAGATCGATGATGGACAGACGGCGGAACCCGAGCGCGGCATGCTCGTCGACGTAGTAGCCGTCGCTGTCGGGGCCGCGGTGGACGATCAGATCGGCCATCGCCCGGACGACGTCCTTGCGGTCCTGCGTGATCGAGTCGACGAATCCTGCGATTCCGCACATGGGCAGTTACCTCCGAGAGCATGGACCTGGCCGAGGTCACGACCGAACCGAGTATAGGAAGTCGGCGCGCGCCCCCCCCGAAGAAGGGCGGGGGCGCACAGCGCGTGTCGGTCTCAGATCACGTCGCCGCAGCGCCGCCTCAGACAGAGACGCCGGGTCCGACCAGCCAGAGCGCCGTGTCGGGGCCGACCGCGGCATGGTCAGCCGGCTCGGAAGCCGAGCCCAGCACGACGCGGGCGCCGTCGGGCAGCGGCAGATCCTCCAGCGGCACCGCAGCGTGGGTGGTGTTGACCACGACCAGCACCGGCCCGTGCTCCACCATCAGCACGCCCTGGGGGGCGCTGTCGGTGAAGCGGACCTCGTCGCCGCGGCCGTGGGCGCCCAGGTTCAGCGCCTTCCGCAGTCGCAGCGCCTCGCGGTACATCTCCAGGGTCGAACCGGCCACGCCCTCCTGACGGTCCGCGGCGAGTTCGCCGAACACCGCGGGCTGGGGCAGCCAGGACGCGCCGGTCGCAGAGAAGCCGAAGGCGGGGGCATCGGCCTGCCAGGGCAGCGGCACCCGGCAGCCGTCGCGCCCGGGCACGCCCGCACGCTTGTGGGCGGGGTCCTCGCGCAGCTCGTCGGGGATGTCGGCCACCTCCGGCAGCCCCAGCTCCTCGCCCTGGTACAGGTAGGCCGAGCCCGGCAGGGCCAGCATCAGCAGGGTGGCGGCGCGGGCTCGCGCCAGGCCCAGCTGCGCGTCGGGGTGCTCCTGGCGGGACAGGCCCTCGCCGAAGCGGTGCTCGGGAGGGAAGCCGTAGCGGGTGGCGTGGCGGATCACGTCATGGTTGGACAGCACCCAGGTGGTCGGCGCCCCCACCTCGTCGGCCAGCCGCAGCGGCTCGGAGATGGCGTGCTGGAAGGCCTCCACGTCCCAGCGGGACTGCAGGAAGCCGAAGTTGAACACCTGGTGCATCTCGTCGGGGCGCACGTACTTGGGCATCGAGGCCTCGGGGATCCAGGCCTCGCCCACCATCATCCGCTCGCCGGGGTACTCGTCCAGGATCGCGCGCCACTCGCGGTAGATCGCGTGCACGCCGTCGTTGTCGAAGTAGACGGGCACCTCGCCCTCGGGCACCACGGCCATCCCCTCGGAGTCGACGGGGGAGTCGGGCAGGCCCTCGGGCTTGACCATGCCGTGGGCGACGTCCACCCGGAAGCCGTCCGCCCCGCGGTCCAGCCAGAAGCGCAGCACGTCCGCGAACAGCTCGTGCACGGCGGGGTTCTCCCAGTTGAAGTCCGGCTGGGTGGTGTCGAACAGGTGCAGGTACCACTGCCCGGGGGTGCCGTCGGCCTCAGTGACGCGGGTCCAGGCGTCCCCGTGGAAGATGGACTGCCAGTTGTTGGGCGGCAGCTCGCCGTGCTCCCCGCGCCCCTCGCGGAACATGTACATCTCGCGCTCGGGGGAGCCGGGGGCAGCCGCCAGGGCCTGCTTGAACAGCACGTGCTCGCTCGAGGAGTGGTTGGGGACGATGTCCACGATCACCTTGAGGCCCAGCTCGTGGGCACGGGCGATCAGCTCGTCGGCGTCGGCGAGGGTGCCGAAGCGGGGGTCGACGTCCCGGTAGTCCGCGACGTCGTAGCCGCCGTCGTTCTGCGGGGAGGTATAGAAGGGGGAGAGCCACACGGCGTCGGCCCCCAGCTCGGCGATATGGGGCAGGCGGGCGGTGATGCCGGGCAGGTCGCCCATGCCGTCGCCGTCGCTGTCGGCGAAGGATCGCGGGTACACCTGGTACACCACGGCGTCGCGCCACCACTGGCGGTGGGCCTGCTCGGTGGCGCGGTGGTCAGCGGTGACGGGGGCGTTCTGGGTCACGGGGTGTCCTCCTGGACGGGAGCGGTCGGGGCCGGGCCATCCGGCCCGGGGGTCATGGCAGCGCTGCGGGACAGCAGCGTGATGGTGGCGCCGGGGCTCTCGGCCTCCAGGGCCAGGACCTGGCCCGCGGCCGATGCGCGTGCACCGCCGATCGCGGCGAGGGCCTCGAGCGCCTCGGTGGGCGGGAGATGGGCCAGGTCGATCTCCACCCTGCCATGGGCGGCGCGGGCGAGGTGCACCAGGATGTCCCCGGCAGGGTGCGTGCGCAGCAGGACGAGGGAATCCTCACCCATGTGCAGCCACTGGATGCCGCCCCGACGCAGCGCCGGGTGCCGCCTGCGCAGCGCGAGCAGTTCGCGCAGCACCGGCCAGATCCCGGGATCGATCTGCTCCTCCACCACGGTGGAGGGCTGCACCGGCTCGCCCCGTCGCACGCGGTCGACGGCCTCCCAGGGCATCGGGGTGCGGGAGTGTTCCCCGGTCAGGCCCTGCAGCCCCAGCTCGTCGCCCGAGAACACCGTGGGCACGCCGGGCAGGGCGGCCAGGGCGGTGATCGCCACCAGGTGCGCCTGGTGGTCGCCCACCACGGTGCGGGTGCGCGGTGTGTCGTGACTGGACAGCTGGTTCTGGGAGTGCAGGCGGGAGGGCCAGGGCAGGTGCGCGTTGTAGTCGCGCAGGGTGCGGGCCGCTGCCCAGCCGGGGATGCGCGGTGCGGTCATCGGCAGGCCCAGCCAGTTCAGCGGGGAGCCCTCGGGGCAGAGCCACGCCCACAGGGGACGGGTGAAGCCGGTGTAGTTCATGGTGCCGTGCCAGCCGTCGCCGGCCAGGTCACCGCTGGCGTCATGACCGTGCTCCGCCAGCAGCCAGGTGTCCCGCCCGGTGTGCTCGCGCACCTCGCGCATGGTGGCGCGGATGGTGCGGGCCACCTCGTGGGTGAGGTCCTCCGCACCGTTGCGGCCGGTCATGTTGGCCACGTCGATGCGCCACCCGTCCGCGAGGAAGGGCGCGCGAAGGTAGCGGCCCACGACGCTGTCCGGCCCGGACAGCAGGCGCTCGCGCAGCTCCGGGGAGGAATGCTCGAGCGAGGGCAGGGCGGGCACCCCGATCCAGCAGCGGTAGTCGGCGGGGTGCTCGTGGAAGCGGTAGAAGCCGGCCTCGGTGCTGCCGGCATCTGCCTGGGCGGTGCGGAACCACTCATGGGTGTCCCCGGTGTGGTTGGTGGTCAGGTCCACCATCAGCCGCATGCCCCGCTCGTGCAGCGCCCGGGAGAGCCGCACCAGGGCCTCGTCCCCGCCCAGCAGGGGGTCCACACGGTCGAAGGTGCTGGCGTCGTAGCGGTGCGCGGAGCCGGCGGGGAACACCGGGGTCAGGTACACCACGTCGGCCCCCAGCTCCTGGATGTGGTCCAGGTGCTCGATCACCCCGTCCAGATCACCGCCGTAGAGCTGCTGCCCGTTGACCATGCCGTCCAGTGCGGGCGGCTCGTCCCAGGCCATGGGGCGGGCCCAGTCCGGCAGCTGGTCCGGGGCGAAGCGGCCGTGCTCATCGGTGGGGGAGGCGGCGGAGCGCGCGAAGCGGTCCGGGAACACCTGGTACACCACCGCGTCGTCCACCCAGTCCGGTGCCGGCTCGTGCGCCACCAGGCGGAAGTCGGTCGCATCGGCGACGTCCCAGGGGACGATGCCGGCTGCGGTCAGCCACGCGTACCTCGGCACCTCTGCGCTTGCTTCCGGATCGCCCACCAGGCAGAAGCGGTAGGGCTGGACAGGGTTCACCACCGTCGTGGTCACCGCGAACCAGGTGCCGCCCGGCAGGGCGGCATGGGGCTGCTCAGCTGCCAGCACCGCCGTGGAGATCTCCCCATCGACGATGGTGCGCAGCGCGACGGCGCTGACCGGCCAGCTGTGCGGCACCCACACCCGCAGCTCCACCTCCTCCCCGAGCGCCCGCGGCGGGCGTGGCACGAACAGCGGGCCGGAGTCGTGCATCGGCTGCTGCGGCAGGGGAACCCCGGTGGGATCGGCCGGGGCGGTGGGGGCAATGGTGCTCATGGGGGTCCTTCGGGTCGGACGGCGCAGGGCGGGCAAGGCGGGACGGGGCGCGGAACGAGGAGCCGACGCGACGACGAACCGGCGGGGC
>NZ_JALXKT010000075.1:0-14627 GCF_025144775.1 Brachybacterium sp. p3-SID957
CTGACGAAGCACGGGACGCCAGTGAGGCACCGACTGCATTTCCGCCCTGAAATCAGCGATTCCGTCCCGCCGCCAGCGAATCGGACATAGCGGGCCAGCTGGGGCGGGCTGGTCGGGGCTAGCTGGGGCGGGCTGGCTGGCCGGGCTGGGGTGGGCTTGCTGGGCGGGCTGGGGTGGGCTGCGCGGGTGCTGACGAAGCACGGGACGCCAGTGAGGCACCGACTGCATTTCAGCCCCGAAATCAGCGATTCCGTCCCGCCGCCAGCGAACCGGACATAGCGGGTTAGCTGGGGCAGGCTGGTCGGGGCTGGTCGGGGCTGGTCGGGGCTGGTCGGGGCTGGTCGGGGCTGGTCGGGGCGGGTCGGCCGGGGCGGACTAGCTGGGGCGGGCTGGGCTGGCTGGGCCGGGCAGTCCGGTTCAGCGCAGCGTGGTCTCGCCCACCGAGCGGGTGATCTGCTTCTGGAACACGACCATCAGGATCACCAGCGGCAGCATCGCCAACGTGGTCCCGGCCATCACCAGGGTCCAGTTGTTGTTGTACTGCGACTGCAGGGCGGAGGTGGCAACCGTGATCACGCGCCAGGTGGGGCCGGAGGTGATCACCATCGGCCACATGAAGTTGTTCCAGTGGGTGACCACGGTGATCAGCACCAGGGTCACGATGATCGGCCGGTTCAGCGGCACCACCAGGTTCCACAGCAGACGACCGGTGCCGGCGCCGTCGATCCGCATGGCGTCCATCAGCTCCGAGGGCACCGAGCGGAAGTTCTCCCGCAGCAGGAAGATGGCGTACGGCGAGCCCAGCACGAACGGCAGCACCAGCGCCCAGAAGGTGTCGCGCAGCCCCATCTCGCTCATCATCAGGTACAGCGGCACCACCACCACGACCTGCGGCACCATCAGGGTGGCCACGTACACCCAGAACAGCATGTCCCGGCCCGGGAAGCGCACATGCGCGAAGGCGTACGCGGCCAGCACGGAGAACACCATCTGCCCGGCCAGGATCACCGCCACCATCTGCACCGTCACCGCCACCGGGGTCACGAAGCCATCGGGATCGGTGAACAAGCGCACGAAGTTGTCCAGCACCGGCGGGTCCGGCGCCGCCAGTGGGCCCTGCTGGGCGAACTGCTGGCGCGAGGTGAAGGCGGTCATCACCGAGACCAGGAACGGGGCCAGGGTGAGCAACGCGGCCACCAGCAGCACCGCATAGGTGGCGAGGTGGTGCAGGAGGCGCCGGCCGTGCAGGCCGCGTGAGCTGCGCTGGTCGCGTGCGCTGCGCTGGCCGCGTGAGCCGCGCTGGGCGTGGGCGCTGCGCTGGCCGCGTGCGCTGCGCTGGGCGTGGGCGCTGCGCTGGCCGCCTGCGCTGCGCTGGGCGTGGGCGCTGCGCTGGCCGCCTGCGCTGCGCTGGCCGCGTGCGCTGCGCCGGGCGGGGCCGCGTACGCCGCGCTGGCCGCCTGCGCTGCTGTGGTCGTGCGCACTGCCGTCCGCGTGCGCACTGCCGCCGTTGCCCTGCGGAGCGCCGTCGGTGCTCGCTGTCGTCATCGTCCCTGCCTCCTCTCAGCTCATGTCGTAGGTGATGCGGCGGGAGAAGTACCGCTGCTGGACCAGGGTGATGATCACCAGGATCACGAACAGGATCACCGCCACGGCGCTGGCGCGGCCCAGGCGAGAGGCCACGAAGGCCTCGTTGTAGATCAGGGTGGCGATCACTTCGGTACGGCGCTGGGGGCCTCCGCCGGTGAGGGCGTACACCATGTCGAACACCTGGAAGCTGGCCACCACCTGGGTGATGGCCAGGAAGAACGTGGTGGGGCGCAGCAGGGGGATGGTCATGTGCCGCATCTGCTGCCATGACCCGGCGCCGTCCAGGGTGGCCGCCTCGTAGATCGAGGTGGGGATCTTGCCCAGCCCCGCCTGGAAGAACAGCGAGATGTACCCGACGTTCTGCCAGATCGCCACGAAGGCCACCGCCGGCAGGGCCAGCTGCGGGTCGGTGAGCCACTCGATGCGCACGCCCAGGATCTGGTTCAGCGCGCCTACCGACGGCTGGAAGATCCACTTCCACACCACGCCCAGGGCCAGGGGTGCGCACACCCAGGGGATCACCACGATCACCCGCACGATCGCCGAGCCGGGCAGGGCCCGCACCAGCTGGGTGGCCAGCAGCAGCCCCACCGCCAGCGACACCGGCACCGAGATCAGCGTGAAGATGGCGGTGACCAGCAGGGAGTTGGTGAGTGCGCCGCCGGTGACCAGGCTCGTGTAGTTCTCCAGGCCCACGAACTGGCGGGTGCCCAGCAGGTCCCAGCGGAACAGGGAGATCACGAAGGCCAGCACCACCGGCAGGATCAGGAAGGCGCTCACGCCGATCAGGCTCGGGGCGATCAGCAGCCAGCCGATCAGCGGTCGCCGAGCGTTCATCGTGCCCTCCGTCGCGGTGTGCGTGGGCGCCTGGCAGCAGCCCCGGGTACCGGCTCAACCTATAGCCCGGGTACCGGCTCAACCTATAGCAGGCCTGCCCGGCCCTCGACCGACACCTGTCCATCACCGGTGGTCGGGCCGGGGATCGTGCCCGGCGACATCCGCGTTCATCCGCGCGAACACAGCGCACACGAGCGCCCTGTGGATCCTAGAATGATCACCGGTGCCACCCTGGCCAGGGGACCCCTGACCCCTTCACAGCCCTTGCAGCCCGGTCGGCCCCGCATCGTCCCCGCAACCCGAGGAGTCGCCCCATGAGCCTGGTGGTCCAGAAGTTCGGCGGGTCGTCCGTGGCCGACGCGGCGTCCGTCAAGCGTGTGGCGGACAGGATCGCGCTGTACGCCCGGGCCGGTCACCAGGTGGTCGTGGTGGTCTCCGCGATGGGGGACACCACCGATGAGCTGCTGGACCTCGCCGCCCAGATCACCCCCACGCCCCCGCCGCGCGAGCTGGACATGCTGCTGACGGCGGGGGAGCGGATCTCGATGGCGGTGCTGTCGATGGCGCTGAACGCGCTGGAGGTCAAGGCGCGCGCCTACACCGGCTCCCAGGCCGGGCTGATCACCGACAGCGTCCACGGCAGGGCCCTGATCCAGAAGGTCACCCCCGGTCGCATCCGCGACGCGATCGACGACGGCGCCGTCGCGATCGTGGCCGGCTTCCAGGGCGTCTCCCAGCTCAGCAAGGAGATCACCACCTTGGGCCGGGGCGGTTCGGACACCACCGCGGTGGCGCTGGCGGCGGCACTGGGGGCCGACGTGTGCGAGATCTACTCCGATGTGGACGGCGTGTTCACCGCCGATCCGCGCATCGTGCCCTCGGCCCGTCGGGTGCCGTTGATCTCCTGCGAGGAGATGCTGGACCTGGCCGCCAACGGCGCCAAGATCCTGATGGTGCGCAGTGTGGAGTACGCGCGGCGCTACGGGGTGCCACTGCACGTGCGCAGCTCGTACTCCGGCCTGCCCGGGACCATCGTCACCGACGACCTGCAGCGGGAGATCCCGATCGATCCAGGCCTCGTCAGGCGTGCCGCGGAGCTGGCCGTTGCGCCCGTGACCAGCACGGACTCCCCATTCCCGACCACTCGGTCAGGCGCGGTGGGCACTCGGGGTGCCGGCGCCGATACGGTGCGCATCGACGCCTCTGAATCATCGGACCCCTCGGATCCCGCCGCCCTTGCCCGCCCCACCGTCCCCACCCAGGAGGTTCCCGTGGACGAGTCCGCTGTCCCCGGTCTGGAGGCCCCGATCATCTCGGGCGTCGCGCATGATCGCAGCCAGGGCAAGATCACCGTCGTGGAGGTGCCGGACATCCCCGGCAGGGCCGCGCTGCTGTTCGACGTGGTCGCCTCCGCCGGTGCGAACATCGACATGATCGTGCAGAACACCTCCACCACCGATGACACCGTGGCGATTTCCCTGACCCTCCCGGAGGCCGACGCCCCGGCCGCGATCGCGGCGATCGAGGCAGCCCATGAGGCCATCGGCTACACCGAGGTGCGCTACGACGAGCAGATCGGCAAGGTGTCGGTGGTGGGAGCGGGCATGAAGTCCTCCCCGGGCGTCTCGGCCACCCTGTTCCGCTCCCTGGGCGAGGCCGGCATCAACATCGACATGATCTCCACCTCGGAGATCCGCATCTCCGTGGTCACCGACCAGTCGCGCCTGGACGACGCGGTGCGCGTGATCCACACGGCCTTCGGCCTGGACACCGAGCAGACCGAGGCCGTGGTGTACGGGGGGACGGGCCGATGACCGCGCAGGATCCGCGCAGCGCCGCCCCTGGCGCAGCCGCGCCCGACACGTCCGACATCCCCGCCACGCCGGACTCCGCTGCGATCCCCGACTTCACTGCGACTGCTGACGTGACTGCAACTCCCGACTCCGCTGCCGCCCCCGACTTCTCGGGGACTCCCGGCTACGCGCCCGACGGCCCCGTGATCGCCGTGGTCGGCGCCACCGGCCAGGTGGGCCGCGTGATGCTCACCCTGCTGGCCGAGCGCGCCGTCCCGCACTCCGCGATCCGTGCCTTCGCCTCCGCGCGCAGCGCCGGCTCCACGGTGCAGTACGCGGACCTGGAGCTGCCGGTGGAGGATGCCGCCGCGGCGGATCTGGCCGCGAACGGCGGGGTGGACATCGCGATCTTCTCCGCCGGGGGCTCCACCTCGAAGGCGCTCGCGCCCCGCTTCGTGGAGGTCGGTGCTGTGGTGGTGGACAACTCCTCCGCCTGGCGGCGCGACGACCAGGTGCCGTTGGTGGTGGCCGAGGTCAACCCCGAGGCCATCCACGAGCGGCCCCGGGGGATCATCGCCAACCCCAACTGCACCACCATGGCCGCCATGCCCACCCTGAAGGCGCTGCACGAGGAGGCGGGCCTGTCTCGTCTCACCATCGCCACCTACCAGGCAGTCTCCGGCTCCGGAGTCAAGGGCGTGGCCGAGCTGGCCGCCCAGCTGCGCGCCGGTGCGGATCGCATGGAGCAGCTGGCCACCGACGGCAGCGCCGTCGAGCTGGGCGATCCTGAGGTGTACGTCGCCCCGATCGCCTTCAACGTGCTGGCGATGGCCGGCTCCCTGGTGGAGGACGGCTCCGGGGAGACCGACGAGGAGCAGAAGCTGCGCCACGAGTCCCGCAAGATCCTGGGCCTGCCGGAGCTGCCGGTGGCCGGGACCTGTGTGCGGGTGCCCGTGATGACGGGGCACGCCGTGGCGGTGCACGCCGAGTTCGAACGGCCCCTGGATGCTGAGCGCGCCCGCGCTGTGCTCGAGCAGGTCGAGGGTGTGACCGTCACCGACCTGCCCACCCCGCTGGACGCCGCCGGTCGCGACGGCACCTTCGTGGGCCGCATCCGTCAGGACCAGTCGGTTCCCGACGGTCGCGGTCTGGTGCTGTTCGCCGTGGCCGACAATCTGCGCAAGGGTGCCGCTCTCAACGCCATCCAGATCACCGAACTGCTCGCGCGGAAGGACCAACGATGACGATGTCCGAGCTCAGCCCGCTGGCCAACGGCCGCCCGGGCCCTACCCCGCTGGCCATGTTCCTCTCAGACCGCGCGGGGGAGGAGGTCATCGACCCCGCCCCGCAGCCGGTCGGGGACTACGACCCCATCTCGCGGGCGCTGCGAGCGCTCAGCCAGGGCATCACCGAGCCTGCGGACGAGCCCGAGGAGATCCGCAACGTCCACACCCCGGTGGAGACCGCCGGCCCCACCACCCCGCAGGCCCCCAGCCGTCGGGAGGAGATACTCGACGGCGCCGCGGCGCTGTTCGCCGAGCGCGGCTACCACGGGTCCAGCCTGCGGGACATCTCGCGCCGCGTGGGCATCTCCCACCCGGGCATGCTGCACCACTTCGCCTCCAAGGACGTGCTGCTGGGGTCGGTGATCGACCGCCTGGAGGCCCACGCCAAGGGACTGCTGGACTCGGTCGAGGAGCTCTCCGGCAGCCCGGCCGCGCTGGATGCCGCCCTGGCCGGGCCCTGGGATCCCACCCAGCACCTCATGGGCCTGCTGTCCACGCTGGCTGCGGAGATCGTCAACCCCGAGCACCCGGGCCGCTTCCGCATCGCACGGCTGCGCCTGGTGCACGAGCACATCCTGGAGTCGGTGCTCACCGCCTACCAGGAGGCCGGCCGCCTGGTGCCCGACGCCGACCCCGCCTTCGTTGCCCGGTCGGCCTTCTCCCTGCTGCTGAGTCTGGCGGTGAGGGAGCAGTCGGTGAGCCCGTTGCAGCCCTCGGTCACCACTGATCCGGTGGAGGATGTGCGCCGACTGGTGCACCATTACCTGAAGGGCTGAGCACAGCCCGGCCGGTCGCGGCGCGGTCGCCGCTGCCGGAGCAGGCATGTGGGGTCCGTCGTGGCCGCGCCCGTCGAGGAGGTCGACCGCCGGTGACCCGCAGCACCCCCGCGCCCGAGCACGTCCAGGAGCTGCCGGGCGCATCGGTGCGCGGCAGCGATGGCGAGCACGTGGGCCGGGTGCGGGACATCTACCTCACCGATGCCACCGGGGAGCTGGCCGCCATCACCGTGACCATCGGCCGCCTGCGGGGCCGCGCCGTGCTGCTGCCCGCTGTCGCCATCGCTCCCGGTTCCCTCGCCGAGCTGTTCAGCACGCCCTCCCAGCACATCACCCTGGTGGTGGATGCGGCCGCCGCCCGCGCGGGGGACCCGCCGCCGCCCACCGCGCACGCCGATCCGCAGACCCTGCGGCGAGCAGCCCGCGCCCTGGGCATCGAGGAGGCGCCCCGGGCATGAGGATCCTGCTGATCACGCACTACTACGCGCCCGAGTTCGGTGCACCGCAGCGGCGCTGGTCCGCCCTGATCCAGCGGTTCGTCGATGCCGGGCACCAGGTCACCGTGGCCGCCCCGGTTCCGCACTACCCGGGTGGCAGGCCCACCCCGCAGCAGCGCCGCACCCACCGCGTGGGGGCCGTCGAGCGCGGAGACCACGGGGAGACCGTGCTGCGCACCGCGTACCTGCCCCACCGCTCCGACATCGGCACCCGCACCGCCGACCACGCCGTGGCCGCGGCCGACTCGCTGCGCCGGCTGCTGTGCCGCTTCGCCCGCACCTCCACTCGGCCCGACGTGGTGATCGCCACCGCCCCCGCCGTCCCCAGCCTGCTGGTGGGCAGGATGCTGGCGCTGCGCTGGCGGGTGCCGCTGGTGGCCGAGATGCGCGATGCCTGGCCGGACCTGGTCACCCACGTCGGCCCCGCCGGTGCGGTGCCCGTGAAGCTCGCCCCCCACACGCGCCCGGACCCGCTGCGGCGGGCAGTGGGGCTGGCGATCGGCCGGGCCAAGGGAGCGGTGCACCATGCGGTGACCAGCTGGCAGCAGGGCGCGCAGGTGGTGGTGACCACCACCGCTCGCTTCGCCGAGGTGCTGCGCGAGCGCGGCATCGACGACCCCCGGGTGGTGCGCAACGGCACGGACCTGGCCGGGGTGCGCGCCCAGCTCGATCACCCGCGCGGGCACCACCGCGAGCTGCGCTGCCTGTACCTGGGCAACATGGGCCGCTCCCAGGGCCTGGAGACCGTGGTGCGGGCCGCCGCCCGGCTGCGGGCCCGGGGCGTGCCGGTGCAGGTGCGGATGATCGGGCACGGCGTGGAGGCTCCCGCGCTCGCGGCCCTCGCCCATGAGCTGGGCGCGCCGGTGCAGGTGCTGTCCCGGATCCCGCACACCGAGGTCCAGGAGCAGTACGCGTGGGCGGACACCGTGGTGGTGTCCCTGCGCGACTGGGAGCCCTTCGCGTGGACCGTGCCCTCCAAGCTGTACGAGCTGCTGGCCACCCGGCGCCACATCACCGCCCTGCTGGACGGGGAGGCCGCCGAGGTGGTGCGGGAGGCCGGCGCCGGGGATGTGCTGGCGCCCGAGGACGAGGACGCCCTGGTGACTCTGTGGTCCCGCCTGGCGGCTGACCGCTCCCTGGCGGCCGGGAGGGACAGCGGTCGGGACTGGGTGGCCGCTCACGCCGATGACGACGTGCTCGCTGCGCGGTATCTGGGGATCCTGGAGCAGGTGGTGGCGGCAGGTCGGGGTGCTTCCGACACGCCTGCCCGACCCTGACATACTGGCGCCATGCGTGGAATCATCTTGGCGGGCGGCACCGGCTCGCGACTGCACCCCCTGACCATCGGCGTCTCCAAGCAGCTGATGCCGGTGTACGACAAGCCGATGATCTACTACCCGCTGAGCACCCTGATGCTGGCCGGGATCCGCGACATCCTGATCATCACCACCCCGGAGGATCAAGCCGCGTTCCAGCGCGTCCTCGGTGACGGATCCCGTTTCGGCGTGAACCTTCAGTACGTGGTGCAGCCCTCCCCGGACGGCCTCGCCCAGGCCTTCGTGCTGGGCAAGGACTTCCTGGACGGCGACCGGGCGGCCCTCGTGCTGGGCGACAACCTGTTCTACGGGCAGGGCATGGGCACCCAGCTGCGCCGCTACCGCGAGCTCGACGGAGCCGCCGTGTTCGGCTACTGGGTGAAGGACCCCACCGCCTATGGCGTGGTGGAGATCGACGACGCCGGCCGCGCACTCTCCCTGGAGGAGAAGCCTGCCCGGCCCCGCTCCAACCTCGCCGTGCCCGGCCTGTACTTCTACGACGACACCGTGGTCTCCCGGGCCGAGGCCCTCACCCCCTCCGCCCGGGGCGAGCTGGAGATCACCGACCTCAACCGCAGCTACCTCGAGGAGGGCACCCTGCAGGTCGAGGTGCTCACCCGCGGCACCGCCTGGCTGGACACCGGCACCTTCGATGACCTCGCCGCTGCTGGGGACTTCATCCGCACCGTGCAGCACCGCCAGGGCCTGTCCATCGGGGCGCCTGAGGAGGTGGCCTGGCGCATGGGCTACCTGAGCGATCAGGAACTGCGCGAGCGCGCGGAGCCGCTGGTGAAGTCCGGGTACGGGCGGTACCTGCTGGACGTGCTCGAACGGGAACTGGCCGACCGCTCCGGGAACGCGGGCTGAGGGCGGAAGCGCGGAATCAGGGGCCGGCAGCGACGCGAGCCGGCGTGAATCGCGGCCCCAGGGCGCTGACACGACAGCTGCGCTCCGCTGGCGGACTGCGCCCCGCTGGCGGACTGCGCCCCGCTGGCGGACTGCGCCCCGCCGCGAGCGCACGTCCCGTGCCTGCGCCGCCCTGCGCGGCAGGCGGTGCCACAATGGCAGAAAAGCACCCTCGCGCTAGGAGTCCCCGTGGCCTCTCGTCACCTGCTCGTCACCGGTGGAGCCGGCTTCATCGGCTCCAACTTCGTCCACCACGTGCTGTCCCACACCGATGACACCGTGACCGTGCTGGATGCGCTCACCTACGCCGGCAACCGGGCCTCACTGGAGGGCCTGCCGGAAGGGCGGATGCGCCTGGTGGTGGGGGACATCGCCGACGCGGTGACCGTGGACCCGCTGGTCGCCCAGGCCGATGCGGTGGTGCACTACGCCGCCGAGTCCCACAACGACAACTCGCTGGCCGACCCCTCCCCGTTCCTGCACACCAACCTGATCGGCACGTATACGCTGCTGGAGGCGGCCCGCAGGCACGGCACCCGCTTCCACCACGTCTCCACCGACGAGGTGTACGGGGACCTGGAACTCGATGACCCGCAGCGGTTCACCGAGACCACCGCCTACAACCCCTCCAGCCCGTACTCGGCCACGAAGGCCGGCAGCGACATGCTGGTGCGCGCGTGGGTGCGCTCCTTCGGGGTGCAGGCCACCCTCTCCAACTGCTCGAACAACTACGGGCCCCGCCAGCACGTGGAGAAGTTCATCCCCCGCCAGATCACCAACCTGATCGACGGGATCCGCCCCCGCCTGTATGGCGCGGGCACCAACGTGCGCGACTGGATCCACGCCGATGACCACTCCTCCGCGGTGCTCGCGATCCTGGAGCGCGGGCAGATCGGGGAGACCTACCTGATCGGCGCCGACGGCGAGAAGAACAACAAGGAGGTCGTGGAGCTGCTGCTGCAGATCATGGGCCGCGACGCGGGCGACTACGACCATGTGGCCGATCGCCCCGGCCACGACCTGCGCTACGCGATCGACTCCACCCGTCTGCGCGAGGAACTGGGCTGGAAGCCCGCCTACGGCGACTTCGAGCAGGGCCTGGCCGCCACCGTGGACTGGTACCGGGCCAACGAGGCCTGGTGGCGCCCCCAGAAGGAGGCCACCGAGGCCAAGTACGCCGCGACCGGCCAGTGAGGGGGCACGAGATGACCACCAAGCCGCTCGCCGCCCATTCCACCCCCATCCCCGGACTGCTGGTGATCGACCAGCCTGTGCACGGCGATCAGCGCGGCTGGTTCAAGGAGAACTGGCAGCGCCAGAAGATGGTGGCCGCCGGGCTGCCGGACTTCGGCCCCGTGCAGAACAACATCTCCTTCAACCAGGCCGTGGGCGTCACCCGCGGCATCCACGCCGAGCCGTGGGACAAGTACATCTCCGTGGCCACCGGCCGCGTGTTCGGCGCCTGGGTGGATCTGCGCGAGGGGCCGACGTTCGGGGCCACCTACCACCACGAGATCACCCCCGATACGGCGATCTTCGTGCCGCGCGGGGTGGGCAATGCCTTCCAGACCCTCGAGGCGCCCGCCGCGTACACCTACCTGGTCAGCGCGCACTGGTCCGAAGCCGCACAGGCCCAGTACACCTTCCTGAACCTGGCCGATGAGACCGCCGCGATCCCCTGGCCCATCCCCCTGGAGCAGGCGGAGCTGTCCGAGAAGGACAAGGCCCACCCCCGACTTTCGGAGGTGACGCCGGTGCCGCCGCGCCGCACCCTGGTGGTGGGAGCCGGCGGCCAGCTGGGCCGCGCGCTCGCCGAGCGCTGGCAGGGCCGGGCCGACGTCGACGCCGTGGATCGCAACGAGCTCGACATCGCCGACGCCGCGAGCGTGGACGCCTTCGACTTCTCGCCGTACGCCGTGATCGTCAACGCCGCCGCGCACACCGCAGTCGATGCCGCGGAGACCCCCGAGGGCAGGCGCGCGGCCTGGGCGGTGAACGTCACCGGTGTGGGCCGCCTGGTGGAGGCGGCCCGGCAGGAGCGGGCCACGTTGGTGCACGTCTCCAGCGACTACGTGTTCGACGGTGAGCGCGAGCTGCACGATGAGGCCGAACCGCTCAGTCCGCTCGGCGTGTACGGCCAGACCAAAGCGGCAGGCGACCAGCTTGTCGCCACCTGGCCGGATCACTACATCGTGCGCACCAGCTGGGTGATCGGCGAGGGCACGAACTTCGTGCGGACGATGGCGCAGCTGGCCGAGCGGGGGATCGACCCGGCGGTGGTGGATGACCAGATCGGCCGCCTCACCTTTACCAGCGATCTCGCCGCCGCGATCGACCACCTGCTCACGCAGCGGCCGCAACCCGGTGTGTACAACATCAGCGGGGGAGGGGAGCCGCTGAGCTGGGCCGACATCGCCGCAGAGGTGTTCGCCCTCACCGGTCACGACCGCGCACGGGTGCACCCGGTGAGTACCACCGAGTACTACGCCGCCCAGGGCAAGGCCGAGGGCGACGGCACCGTGGCGCCCCGGCCCCGCAACTCCGCGCTGGACCTGGCGAAGATCGAGGCGACCGGCTTCGAGGTGCGGGACCACATGCGTGCGCTGAGGGAGTACCTGCAGCGGGGGTGAGGGCGAGCACCATGTGGGGCGCCGTTGCCTGGGAGAAGTCAGGAACAGGTAGCGGTTATCCGGGCGGGCGGCGCCCCGAGATGTAAGGATAAGAGTTATCCGAACATCATCGAGGTGTCAGCGGCCGGGTGAGGACTACATGAACGCGTGGGAAGAACAGGAATGGCAGTCGTCCGCGGTGTCGGGGTTGCCACGGCGCGACCGGCGCTCCGGGCCGTTCCTCGCGTATGTTCCCGACACTCTCGTCCAGGCTCCTCTCGTGCTGGGTCGGGAGGCCGAACATCTGCTCGCCACGGCGGAGTCGAAGGTCAGGTCGTTGACCGGCCTTAGCGATGACCTCCCGGCGATCTCCAGGTTCCTGCTGCGCTCCGAGGCGATCGCTTCATCGCGGATCGAGGGGATCGCGCCGTCGGCGCGGCAGGTGGCGCTCGCCGAACTCGGCCAGAGTGAGACCGTTCAGGGTGTCAGCGCACCGGCACAGATGGTCGCCAACAACATGACACTGGTTCGTGAGGCGACCACACGCCTGGTCGGCGCGCCGCTGGTGACCGTGGAGAGCATCATCGACCTGCACCGGAGCCTGCTGCGCGATGAACCCCACCATCACGGGATCAGGGACGTCCAGAACTGGATCGGTGGATCCGACTGGCATCCACTCGACGCGGATTTCGTCCCGCCTCCTGCGGTCCGTGTGGAACCGGCGATGCAGGACCTCGTGGACTACATGAACGGTGCCTCGCACGCACCTATCGTGCAGGCCGCACTCGTCCACGCCCAGTTCGAGACGATCCACCCCTTCACCGACGGGAACGGACGGGTTGGTCGAGCTCTGATCCACTCGGTTCTCACCCGGCGAGGTCTCACCCCTGACTCGGTGCTCCCCGTGAGCCTCGTGCTCTCGACGCTGCGTGACAGGTACGTCGATCATCTTCAGCAGTTCCGTGACGTCGAGGGCCGGGGGAGCGGGGGCAGTGGTCGTGAGCGATGGATCAGCTTCTTCGCGGAGGTGACCCTTCTGGCGAGCGAACAGGCCGTCACGCTGTCCGGAGAGCTGTCGGAGATCCGGGAGGAGTGGGAGCAGCGCTTGACGGCGTCGCGCCAGCGGCGGGGGAGTCAACGAGCACTTCGCAGTGATTCCGCCACAGCGTTGATCCTGGCGGACATGGTGGGTACACCCGTCCTCACCGTCGATACGGCGCAGAGGATCCACGGGGTGTCCAGGGTTGCTGCACTTCGTGCGCTTGATGAGCTGCACGAGGCTGAGATCCTCACTCGACGGTCGATCGGTTCCGGTCGCCACGCGTATGTGTCGGGCGAGGTCCTGGATCTGATCACGTGGGCTGAAAGACGATTGGCGAGCACGAAGTTCGACACCCGGAAGTCGCCTCCGCACCCGGGGGTTCCTGCTCCACCTCAGCGCCTTCCCCTGTGAACAGCGGCGGAGGTGTCGGTCTCCGGCCAGGCCGAACGCCGGTAGTGTGTGTCCCCAGTCACGCCCCCGGATTACTGGAGCCTCTTCATGTCCGCATCGGACAGCCCCGCGCCCGCCCCGGTCGGTGCCACCGCGCACGCCGAGACCCGCAAGCTCGAGAGGACCATGAAGCCCGCGTGGGTGTTCGCGATCGCGCTGGGCTCTGCCGTGGGCTGGGGTGCATTCATCCTGCCGGTGGAGTGGCTGGCCGACGGCGGCACCGCCGGTGCGCTGATCGGCTTCGCGATCGGCACGGTGCTGATGGCGATCATCGCCGTCTCCTACGGTCTGGTGATCCGGGCGCTGCCGGTCACCGGTGGGGAGCTCTCCTTCACGCTGCACGCCTTCGGGAGGTACGCCTCCTTCGTGGTGGGCTGGTTCCTGGCGCTGGCGTACGCGTGCATCATCGCGCTGAACGCCTCGGCGATGACCCTGGTGTTCCGCCAGCTGTTCCCCTCGGTCATGGAGCGCGGCTACCTGTACACGATCGCCGGCTGGGACATCCACGCCCCCGAGGTGGTGGTGGCCCTGGCCGCGATGATCATCGCCGGTGCGCTCAACGCCCGTGGCGCGGCGCTGTCGGGACGCTTCCAGTTCTACGCCTGCGTGATCATGATGGCGGCGGTGGCCATCATCCTGGTATGGACCGCGGTGCTGTACCTCCAGAACCCCGTGCCGCTGTATCGGGGCTTCCCCGCGGAGGTGTCCCCGCTCGCGGCGATCGCGGTCATGGTGGCGTTCGCGCCGTGGGCGTTCGTGGGCTTCGACAACGTGCCCCAGGCGGCCGGTGAGTTCGACTTCTCCCCGAAGAAGGCGATGGGCCTGATCGTGGCTGCGATCTTCGCCTCCGGCGCCATCTACCTCACGATGATCCTGGTGACCTCGGTGGCGGCCTCCCACGCCGGCGGCAGCGTCGACGGTTCCGTGTGGGCCACGGCCGATGCGATCACCGCGATGCTGGGCCCGGTGGGCCGCGCACTGGTGGTGATCGCCGTGTTCATGGGCGTGATCACCGGACTGAACGGGTTCACCGTCTCGGCCAGCCGGATCCTGATGACGATGGGCAGGGCCCGGATGCTGCCGCCCGTGCTGGGGCGGGTCAGCCACCGCTTCGGCACCCCGGTGGTGGCGGTGACCGCAGCGATCCTGATCGCCTCTCCGTCCCCGTTCTTCGGCCGCTCGGCGCTGCTGTGGATCGTGGACATGACCTCCGTGGGCGTCACCGTGGCCTACTTCGTCACCTGCCTGGTGGCGTTCAAGATCGCCGAGGAAGACGGCTGGTCGCCGGGAAAGACCAAGCTGGCGAAGGTGATCGCCATCGTGGGGGCGGTGCTGTCGGTGGGCTTCTTGCTGCTGCTGATCGTGCCCGGCTCCCCGGGCGCGCTCGCCACCGAGCCGCTGATCGCCCTGGCCGCCTGGGTGGTGATGGGCATCGTGTTCTTCGTGCTGCGCAAGCCCACGGTGGACGAGATGCCCGAGAAGGAGCTGGAGCAGGTGATCCTCGAGGGGTGAGCCGGTGAGCGGGCTT
>NZ_JALXKT010000076.1:0-14591 GCF_025144775.1 Brachybacterium sp. p3-SID957
CGCTCGATCCCCCTCCTCCACGCACACCACGGTCGCGGCTCGATTGTCAGTCCCACCGCCGGTGGCCGGGGTGGGCACGATCCAGGATAGTGCGCCGGGCCGGGTTCCGCTCCCTTGCGGCCCCTGTGCTGCGGCCCTCAGGCGTGACTGGCGGGCTCGATGCGAGAATCAGCTGGTGCCCAACACGTCCCGTCCTGCCTCCGCCACCTCTCGCCCCTTTCCAGCGATGAGTCGGCGCGCGGTGTTCGCGCTGGCAGCAGGGAGCGTCCTGGGGATCACGGCCTGCGGTCCCGTGCGCGTGGGAGGCCCGGCCGAGTACACGCCTCCCCCGCCCGGCATCGATGACCTGTACCGGGTCGACCTGCTCGCGCTGCTGGACCGCACGGTCGCCTCGACGGAGGCGCTGCGGGATCGGGCCGGGGCCGGGACCGGCGCGAGCGACGGAGGTGGCGAGCCGGCCCCGGTGCCCCCGGACGTCGGGGTCACCGATGCCCTGGCGGCGCTGTCCCGCGCACTGCCGGTGCAGCGCGAGGCGCTGCTGACCGGCGCACAGGCCGAGCGGGAGTCGGAGCAGGCGGAGGACCCGGATCCCCACGCCACTACAGCGCCAGCTCCCACCGCCACGGCCACCGACCTGGCGGGTCTGATCGCACTGCTGGTGGAGCTGAGGGAGCTGTGCGTGGACGCGGCTCGTCAGGTCTCCGGGTCCCTGGCCCGCCCCGTGTGCGCACTCGGCGCCCACACCACGTGGGCGGCGGTGCGACTGCACCGGGCCAGCGGGCAGGGCGAGGTCCCCGGGCCGCGGGCGGCGGAGGACATCGCGCCCACGCGTGCGGTCCCGCAGCAGGATCCGCCCTCGATCGGTGCCGAGAGCGACTACCACCAGTACATCGAGGCGGCCCAGGAGCAGGAGTGGTACACCGCCTACGTCCACGAGGTGCTCGCGGCGAGCGCCGAGGGGACCGCGCGCGAGGACCACCTGACAGCGGTGGAGGAGCATCGTGCCCGGGCCGATGCGCTGCTGACCATCGCGAAGGAGGATGGGGCCCCGCCGGTGGAGCGGCAGGCGGTGTACCCGCTGCCGGGCGGCACGCTCTCCGGCCGCAGCGCAGCACAGCTGCCGAGTCTCCTCTCGGACGCTCTGCTGGTGGGGCACGTCTCGCTGGTGGGTGCGGCGCCGTTCGAGCGGCGCGCCGTCTCGATCGAGGCGGCGATGGCGGAGGCGGGTGTGCTCGCGTCCCTGGTGGGCAGGCTGGAGCCGCTGCCGTCCCTGGCCCCGGAGGGGGCTGCCGAGGAGTGAGGACGGGCCCCGAGAGCGGGGCCCGTCCGTGTCCGAGGGCTCAGGCGGGACGTGCCTGCTCCACCACGGCCTGGACCACGTCCTGCGGGGAGACCTCGCGGATCTCCCCGGAGGCACGATCCCGCACCTCCACCACGCCCTGAGCCAGGCCCTTGCCGACCACCACGATGGTGGGCATGCCCAGCAGTTCGGCATCCTTGAACTTCACCCCGGGAGAGACCTTGGGGCGATCGTCGTAGATCACGGTGAGGCCGCGGTCCTCGAGCTGGGTCGCGATGCGCTCGGCCTCTTCGAACACCGCCTGGTCCTTGCCGGTGGCGACCAGATGGACGTCCACCGGGGCGACCTCGCGCGGCCAGGCGAGGCCCTTGTCATCGTGGTAGAGCTCCGCGATGGCGGCCACGGCGCGGGTCACGCCGATCCCGTAGGAGCCCATGGTGACCACCTGGGCCTTGCCGTTCTCGTCGAGCACCTTCAGGTCCAGCGCCTCCGCGTACTTGCGGCCCAGCTGGAAGATGTGGCCCATCTCCATGCCGCGGGTCAGGCGCAGGGGGCCCGAGCCGTCGGGGGCGGGGTCCCCGTCGCGCACCTCGGCGGCCTCGATGGTGCCGTCGGCGGTGAAGTCGCGGCCGTACACCAGGTCGTAGACGTGCTTGTCCTTCTCACCGGCACCGGCCACCCATGCGCTGCCGGGCACCACGCGGGGGTCCACCAGGTAGCGGATGCCGCTAGCACCCTCCAGGCCCAGGCCCTCGGGGCCGATGAAGCCCTTCTTCAGCACCGGGTGCGCGGCGAAGTCCTCGTCGGTGAAGGGCGCGGCCACCGCCGGGGCCAGGGCAGCCTCCAAGCGCTTCTCGTCCACCTCACGGTCGCCCGGGATCGCGATCACCAGCGGCTCGGTGGAGCCGTCGGGATGGGTGAGCAGGTACACCAGGTGCTTGAGCATCTCGTAGCGGGTCCACTCCCCCGACTCCGCGATCGGTCCCCGGCCGGGGAACGCCTGGTTGGAGAAGTCGGTGAGCGCGGCGATGGTGCTGGCCCCGGGGGTGTCCTCGACGTGCATCGCGGGCAGGGCCGCGATCTGCTCCTCCGTGAGCGCCTGCGGGGGCAGCGTGGTGACGGCCTCGACGTTGGCCGCGTAGCCGCCGTCGGAGACCACGAAGGTGTCCTCCCCGATCGGGGTGGGATGCAGGAACTCCTCGGAACGGGATCCTCCCATGGCGCCGGCATCGGCCTGGCAGATCACGGTGGGCAGCCCCAGGCGGTCGAAGGTGCGCTGATAGGCGCCGCGCTGCTTCTCGTAGGAGACGTCCAGGCCGGCATCGTCGATGTCGAAGGAGTAGGCGTCCTTCATGATGAACTCGCGCACCCGCAGCAGGCCCGCACGGGGGCGGGCCTCGTCGCGGAACTTGGTCTGGATCTGGTACAGCATCGAGGGCAGGTCCTTGTACGAGGAGAACAGGTCCTTCACCGCGAGGGTGAACATCTCCTCGTGCGTGGGGGCCAGCAGGTAGTCGGCCTGCTTGCGGTCCTGCAGCCGGAACAGGGTGGGACCGTACTCGTCCCAGCGGCCGGTGGCCTGGTAGGGCTCGCGGGGCTGCAGGGCGGAGAACAGCAGCTCCTGACCGCCGATGGCGTCCTGCTCCTCCCGCACGATCTGCTCCACCTTGCGCATCACCTTCAGTCCCAGCGGCAGCCAGGTGTACACGCCCGGGGCACTGCGGCGGATGTAGCCGGCGCGCACCAGCAGGCGGTGGCTGGCGACCTCGGCATCCGCCGGGTCCTCGCGCAGGGTGCGGATGAACGAGGAGGACAGACGGATCATGGGGCAGGCCTTTCGGTGCGGCGGACGGAGCCGGGTCCATGCTAGCCGCGCCGCCGCACGGATCCGTCCGTCTCGTGCGACCATGGGCGCAGGCACCGATTCACGCATCGCACCCGCAACGGAGGATGCTCTGAGCCCCGACGCTCTTCGCCACGGCCCGCTCGGCCGTTCCAGCGCCCCGGCCAACGGCGGCGCCGGTCGCACTCTCCCTGACCGACGTCGGCTTCTGCGCGGCGCGGGACTGCTGGGGGCGATGGGCGTGCTGGGCACCGGTGGTGTCGCTGCGGTCTCGCGCCCGGGCACTGATTCCCGCACTGTGATCTCCCTGTGGTCTCAGACCGTGGCCTTCGACGGCGCCGGTGAACGGGTGCTGGTGGGGACGCGAGGATCAGCCGCGGCACCCGGGGCCGGGGCGATGCCGGGCACGCCGGTGGCCCGTGGCGCGAGCGGGATGCCCGTCTCCGCACTGCAGCCGGGCACCCGCCTGGTGCGCGGACTGGGCGCCACCCACCCGATCGTCCTCGCCTCCGATGCGTTCACGAAGGCCGCACGGCCGTGGCTGACCGCTGTGCCCAAGGACCTGCGCGACCTCGCCCGTTCCGCCCTGCAGGACCTGTGGGTGCTCTCGGAGGGAATGCCGGCCCCGGTCGCGGCATGGAGTCCCTCCTGGCGGTACGTCTGGCCGCGGGACGCCGCCTTCTGCGCGGTCGCCCTGGCACGGGTGGGGCATGCCGAACGGGCCGCCCAGATCCTGCTGCACCTGCAGTCCCTGCAGGCGCGCGACGGATGGTTCGAGGCACGGTACGAGCCGTCCACGGGAGCCCGGCCGGACTCCCGGCCCCGCCAGCTCGACGGGACGGGACTGCTGCTCTGGGCGGTGGAGGAGGTGCTGGAGGCCGTGGGGCCGAGGGACCGCGTCGACCTGGCCGGGTCCCTGTCGGACCTCGTCGATCGCTCCACCTCCCTGCTGGTGGAGCTGACCGAGGCCGGGACCGCCCTGCCGCCCGCCACCCCCGACTACTGGGAGGTGCGGGAGAAGCACGTCACCCTGTGGACCATGGCGGCGACGCTGCGGGGCCTGCGTGCGGCGGCCGCGCTCACCGCGGAGTCCCCCGTCTCCCGCGCGGCCGAGAGCTTCGAGGCGCTCCTGTACGGCAGCTTCGGCGCGGCCGGGTACCAGCGGTACCGCACCGGCGGGGGCGAGGACTCGGCGCTGGCACTGTTCGACGCCTCCGGCATGCCGGGCGTCGTGCCCGCCCGGCAGCTGCGGTCCCTGCGCTCACGGCTCTCGCGTCCCGGAGGAGGCATCGCCCCCGGTGAGTCCTGGCGGCAGGACGGGGTCAGCTGGACACCGTCCACCAGCCTGCTGGGTCTCGCACTGGCACGAGCCGGCGATCACGCCGATGCTCACGAGGTGCTCCGCTGGCTGGCGGGCCATCGCACCCAGGTGGGGTCGCTGCCCGAGAAGGTGCTGTTCGACGGCCGACCCGCGGAGGTGGCTCCGCTGGCGTGGACGGCAGCGAACGTCCTGCTCGCGATCGACGCGCTCTGACCGGGGCCGCAGCACCTCCCAGGTGACGGGCATCGACCTCCCGGCGGCACCGCCCGGTCGCGCCGTTCAGCGCAGCGACTCGAGGATCTGCGTCACCGCCTGCGCGGGTGCGATCTGCGTTGTGTCGATCGTGAGGGCATCCTCGGGCGCCGCCAGCAGGGGGACCTCGAGCAGGTCCTGAAGGACGGTGGCATCGGTGAGCTTGCTGCGCTGGGCGCGCTCCGGGGCGTCCACCCGGGAGAGCAGAGCGTCCGCATCGGCCGTGAGCCAGACCGGGACGAACCGTGCCCCGCGGCGATGGGCGAGATCGCGCAGCCGCTCGACGTAGGCGGCGTTGCCCGGTCCCTCCGGCAGCCAGATCGTGAAGACGTGGCTGAAACGGACCGGGGCCGCCTCGGTGGCCTCGAGCACCACGTCGAGCACCCGGGCGCGGAGGGCATCGGTGTCCGCGAGGGACACCTCCTCGCCGCGGTTCAGCCCGAGGGGCACGAACACGGCATTGTTGACGAGGTGGTTGTCCACCACGATCGCGCCGCAGCGGGAGGCGAGCTCGCGAGCGATGGTCAGCTTGCCGACAGCCGGCGGGCCCACCAGCAGGTACAGGCAGGCGGGGGCACCCTCGCCGGTGGGGGGCGCGGGGTCGCGGCGCGAGGACGTCATGGATGCAGTGTAGGGGCGCCGAGGATCATCAGTACGGTGGGCGGCATGGACGGACGTGAGAGCTGGATCGAGCAGAACCGTGCCAACTGGGATGACCGAGCGGCGCTGCGGGAGAGCACCGCGGGCCACCGCCGATAGGTCCAGACCAGAACAGATCAGAGCGGACCAGAACCGAGAAGATCAGAACAGGATCGTGGAGAGCTCTGCCACCTGCTCGAAGCCAGCGGCGGCGTAGGCACGCCGGGCGGGCTCATTGTAGTCGTTGACGTACAGGGACACGTGGGGCGCGTGGTCGCGGCGCACCAGCGGGACCAGTTCCGCCATGGCGGCGCGGCCCAGGCCCCGGGAGCGGTGCGAGGGCTTCACCCACACCCCGTGGATCTGCGCGACGTCCTCGAACAGCGCCCCCACATCGGCTTTGAACACAACCTCGGTGCCCTCGAGGACCACGTAGGTGCGTTGCTGGTGGAGCAGCTCGGTGACCCGCGCGCGGTAGCCGCGGCCGCCGTCACCGCGCAGCGGGTCCGCCCCCACCTCCTCGCGGAACATGGCCACGGAGGCGGGGAACACGCGGTCGATCTGGGACGGGACCGCTGCACGGAGACCTGCGCCCATCGGCGCGCCCGCCTCTCCCCTGGCCATCAGCAGGGGCTGACTCCAGCGGTGCTCGCGCACCTCCGCTCCCCACAGCGGCTCCAGGTGGGGCCACAGCTGCTCGACGGCCGCCCGCGGGCCCACCACGGAGCTGGCGCGGCGCGGGCGGGCGACGACGTAGCGGCCGAAGAGGTCGATCGCCTCCTCCGAGGCGCTCATCGGGGACAGGTTCACGCCGTCCCACAGGATGCCCTCGGGATCATGGTCCTCTCCGGCGATCTGGAACTCCCGCCCCAGTGCTCCGGCACGGGCGAGCTCCACCAGGCGTGCGCCGCCCAGGGCGTTGACCACGCGGTCGCGCCGGGCGAGGGCGAGGGAGGGGTTCCAAGCGGACGGGCGTAGGGGCCGCACGCGCGCACCGCGCCGGAACATGACCTGGATCAGCCGACCGAGACCGACGGGGCCCCGCCCGCCTCGGCGGACTCCATCTCGGCCGCGATGCGGTTGGCCTCGGCCAGCAGGGTCTCCACGATCTCGGCCTCGGGCACCGTCTTGATGACCTCGCCCTTGACGAAGATCTGCCCCTTGCCGTTGCCGGAGGCGACGCCCAGATCGGCCTCACGGGCCTCCCCGGGGCCGTTGACCACGCAGCCCATGACGGCCACACGCAGCGGGACCTCGAGGTGCTTGAGCCCCTCGGTGACCTTGTCGGCGAGGGTGTACACGTCCACCTGGGCGCGACCGCAGGAGGGGCAGGAGACGATGTCCAGCTTGCGCGGCTTGAGGTTGAGCGACTGCAGGATCTGGTTCCCGACCTTGACCTCCTCCACGGGAGGGGCGGAGAGGGACACGCGGATGGTGTCACCGATGCCCTCGCTCAGCAGGATGCCGAAGGCGACGGAGGACTTGATCGTGCCCTGGAAGGCGGGGCCGGCCTCGGTGACGCCGAGGTGCAGGGGCCAGTCGCCCTTCTCGGAGAGCTGGCGGTAGGCCTCCACCATGATCACCGGGTCGTTGTGCTTCACGGAGATGCCGAACTCGTGGAAGTCGTGCTCCTCGAACAGGCCGGCCTCCCACACGGCGGAGGCCACCAGGGCCTCCGGGGTGACACGGTCGCCCTTCATCATGCGCTGGTCGATGGAGCCGGCGTTCACGCCGATCCGCAGGGCGGTGCCGTGGTCCTTCGCGGCCTGGGCGATGTCCCCCACCTGGTCGTCGAAGCGGCGGATGTTGCCGGGGTTCACCCGCACGCCCGCACAGCCTGCCTCGATCGCGGCGAACACGTACTTGGGCTGGAAGTGGATGTCGGCGATCACCGGGATGGGGGACTTCGCGGCGATCGCCTTGAGGGCGTCGGCATCCTCCTGGCGCGGGCAGGCCACGCGCACGATGTCGCAGCCGGCAGCGGTGAGCTCCGCGATCTGCTGCAGGGTCGCGTTGATGTCGTGCGTGGGAGTGGTGGTCATCGACTGCACGGTGATCGGTGCGTCGCCGCCCACGGCGATGTCGCCGAGGCGCACCTTGCGGGTCTGCCGACGCGGCGCGAGGACGGGCGGCGGCTGCTTGACGGACGGGATGCCGAGGCTCACTGAAGTCACCGTCCCATTATGACCGCGGGCACCTGGGTGCGGGTGGCGAGCTTCGACACCTCCACCGCACCTGCACAGCGGCAGGCCGCAGCGCAGAGGCAGGTCCAGCACCGCGGTGGCGGGCCCAGCTGCGGGGCAGGCACGCGCCTAGGGGAACAGGCGGATGGGCTTGACGATGTCCGCGTACAGCAGCAGCACCGTCATCACCAGGAGCACGATCGCCACGGCATTGGTCAGCGGCAGCATGCGGGAGATGTCCACCGGCCCGGGATCGGGCCTGCCGCGCAGCCGCGCGATCCGGCGTCGCACCCCCTCCACCAGGGCGCCGGCCACGTGCCCGCCGTCCAGGGGCAGCAGGGGCAGCAGGTTGAACACGAACAGGGCCATGTTCAGCGAGGCCAGCATGGAGATCATGGTGCCGGTCTTCTCCCGCAGCTCGAATCCCGGCTGGTCCGCGGCGGCCACCTCCCCGGCCAGACGGGTCACCCCCACCACGCCGATGGGGCCGCTCGGGTCTCGCTCCCCCGGGCCGAACGCGGCCTTGGCGACGTCCACCAAGCGGGCCGGCAGGGCGATCACCAGTCGGGCGGTCTGGGAGAGGGTGGACCAGGCCAGCTCGGGGACCGCCGCCGGGGACTGCCGCACCAGGTCCGGGGTGCCGGAGACGCCGAGGAAGCCCACCTGCTCGGTGAGCATCGCACCGCTGTCATCGCGCACCACCGCGCCGTTCTCGTCCAGCACCGGGCGGGCATCGACGATGGGCGTGGCCTGGAGAGTGAGCTCCTCGCCGTCCCGCTCCACGACCACGGGCACGGTGCGATCGCCCGCGGCGCGCACTGCCGCGGTGACATCCTCCCAGCGGCGGATCTGGTGACCGTCGATCTCGATCAGGGTGTCACCGGGGCGGATGCCGGCGGCGAGTGCGGGCGCTGCGGGGCGGCCCTCACAGGAGGTGCCCTCAGGGGCGTCGGCCGGCAGCACGCACTCCGAGACCGCCTGCACCGCGGGGGTCACCGCGGGCAGGCCGATGCCGCAGGCCAGCAACCCGATCAGCAGGACCGACAGCAGCAGGTTCATCGCCGGCCCGCCCAGCATCACGACGATCTTGCGGGGCACGGAGAGGGACACGAAGGTGCGGTGCACCTCGGCCGGGTCGTACTGGGCGGCCTCGTACTCCTTGGCATCCTGCGCCATCTGCTGGACGAAGCCGGTGGAGTCCTCGCGCACGGTGCCGGGGGCGTCTCCGCGGTGCGGCGGGTACATGCCGATCATGCGGATGTAGCCGCCCAGGGGGATCGCCTTGATCCCGTACTCGGTCTCGCCACGACGACGGGACCAGACCGTGGGCCCGAAGCCGATCATGTACTGGGTCACGCGCACACCGAAGGCCTTGGCGGGCACCAGGTGCCCGATCTCGTGCAGGGCGATCGAGGCGGCCAGGCCCAGGCCGATGATCACCACACCCAGCAGGGACAGGGCCACCGTCATGGGCGGGACTCCGCGGCGCGAGCAGCGATCGCGGTGCGGGCGGCGGTACGGGCCCACCGCTCGAGGTCCAGCAGCGCCGGGACCCCGTCGGCCGGCTCGACGCGGGGGCGCGCCGGATCGGCCAGCACCGCCTGAATGGTCTCCACGATGCCGAGGAAGGAGAGCTCGCCTTCGAAGAAGGCGGTCACGGCCTCCTCGTTGGTGGCGTTGAGGACGGCCATCGCGCCCCCTCCCTCGCGGTGGGCTCCGCGCGCCACCTGGATCGCGGGGAAGGTCTGCTCGTCGACGGGCTCGAAGGTCCAGGACTGGGCGGTGGTGAAGTCCAGCGGCTGGGCCAGGTGCGGCAGCTTCTCGGGGTGGGCGAGCGCCCAGCCGATCGCGTGGCGCATGTCCGGGGGGCTGGCCTGGGCGATCGTGGAGCCGTCCACCAGGGTGGCCATGGAGTGCACGATCGACTGCGGGTGAACCACCACGTCCACGCGGTCCTCGGGCAGGTCGAACAGGAAGCACGCCTCGATCACCTCGAGGGCCTTGTTCACCAGGGTCGCCGAGTTGGTGGTGATCACCGGGCCCATCGCCCAGGTGGGGTGGGCAAGGGCCTGCTCGGGGGTGACCCGGGCGAGCTGCTCGCGGCTGTGGCCGCGGAACGGGCCGCCGGAGGCGGTGACCACCAACCGGTCCACCTGGTCCGATCGCACCCCGGCCAGGGCCTGAGCGATCGCGGTGTGCTCGGAGTCCACCGGCAGGATCTGCCCTTCGGCTGCGCGCGCGGTCACCAGGGCCCCGCCGACCACCAGGGACTCCTTGTTCGCCAGCGCGAGGCGGGCACCGGAGTCCAGCGCCGCCAGCGTGGGCAGCAGTCCGATGGAGCCGGTGACGGCGTTCAGCACCACGTCACCGGGCCCCAGGGAGCCTGCCAGCTCCACCACGGACTCCTCGCCCGCCTTCATCGCAGGGGCGGGCACCCCGGCATCACGGCAGGCCGTTGCGATGGCGTCCTCGACGACCTCGGCGCGGGCGGCATCGGCCACCGCGACGTGCTCGGGGCGGTGCAGAAGCACCTGCTGCGCGGCGAGCTCGGGGCGGCCTCCTCCCACGGCGATGCCATGCAGATGGGCCACGTCCCGGTAGCGCTGGAAGACCTCGAGGGTCTGGGTCCCGATGGACCCGGTCGAGCCCAGCAGCACCAGGCGCCGGACAGGGCTGCCGGTCACGGCACGGAGGCCATCACGTCCGCCACGTGGTCGAGGTACACGTCCACCACGGCCTCGCGGTAGCCCTCGGCCCCTCGCCGGCGGCGGAAGGCGGCACGGCGCACGTCGTCCACGCTCATCGGGTGGCCCTCGGTGAAGTAGGCGATCAGCTGGTCGCACAGGGCGTCGACGTCGGTCCTGTCGTAGGCGGGCTCGCCCTCGGCCGCAGGCGAGAACCGCTCCCCCGCGGGGCGCTCGAGGCGCTCCTTGAGCGATTCGGCGCGGCGGGTCAGCTCCGCCACCCATGCCTCCTCGCCGCGCTCGGCGATGGCGTCGTCACGGGCCTGCAGGGCGAAGGCGTCGGAGAGCCGGTCCAGGGCCTCGTCGACCACCCGCATGTCGTAGCCGCCGCGCTCGGTGCCGAAGCTGACCGAGGAGATGTCGTTGCCGGAGAAACCGGCGTCGCGGCCCTCGTAGGCGGTGCGGGCGCGCGCGAGGAACTCGTCCACCTCGTGCGTGTCGTAGCCGACGCTGAAGCGGGAGACGCGTTCGAACGATGTGCTCACCAGTGGGTCCTTCCTCGGCGGGGTCGCGGTCCCACTGTAGCGGCGTGGGGGGCGCGGTTCGTGCAGGGCGGGCGGGTCATTCCGGCCGGGATGCGACGGCCTCGACCCGAGCCACCCGGGCCTCGCGATCGGCGCGGTGCTCGTCGGTCTCGATCACCTCGGCGGCCAGCTGCCCGCAGGCACCGTCGATGTCCGAACCGCGGGTGTCGCGAATGGTGGCGGAGATGCCGTTGTCCCGCAGGGTCTCCACGAACTTCTTCTCCACCAGCGGGTCCGAGGCTGTCCACTTCGATCCCTTGACCGGGTTCAGGGGGATGGGGTTGACGTGGACCCAGTGGGCGCCGCCGTGGGCGATCAGCCTGTCGGCCAGCAGCTGGGCACGGTGGGCCTGGTCGTTGATGTCGCGGATCAGCGCGTACTCGATGCTGACGCGGCGCCCGGTGACCTGGAAGTACTCGTGGGCGGCGGAGAGGATGTCGTCCACGTCGTACCGGGTGTTGATCGGCACCAGTTCGTCGCGCAGTGCGTCGTCCGGCGCGTGCAGGGACACGGCGAGGGTCACGGGGATCCTCTCGGCCATCAGCTTGCGCACCGCGGGGGCCAGCCCCACCGTGGAGACGGTGATGTGGCGGGCGCCGATGCCGAAGCCCTCGGGGGCCGGGGCGTTGAGGCGACGGCAGGTGGTGGCCACGGGACGGTAGTTGGCCAGTGGCTCCCCCATCCCCATGAACACGATGTTGGAGACGCGGCCGGTGCCACCGGGGATCTCGCCCGCGGCGAGCATGCGGTTGGCGATCCGCACCTGCTCGATGATCTCGGCGGCGGAGAGGTTGCGGGTCAGGCCCATCTGTCCGGTGGCGCAGAAGGGGCAGTTCATGCCGCATCCCGCTTCGGAGGAGATGCACAGGGTGATGCGGTCCGAGTAGCGCATCAGCACCGACTCCACCATGGAGCCGTCGAAGAGGCGCCACAGGATCTTCTGGGTGGCGCCGTGATCTGCGGACTGGCGGGAGACCGGGGTGAGCAGGGTCGGGAAGAACCGCTCGACGAGCTCCTCGCGACGCTCCCGGGGGAGGTCCGTCATCAGCTCCGGATCGGTGGTGAAGTGCTCGAAGTAGTGGACCGAGAGCTGCTTGGCGCGGAAGCCCGGCAGGCCCATCTCCTTCACGGCCTCGATGCGCTCCTCGAGCGTGAGGTCGGCCAGGTGGGCCGGCGGCTTCCCGCGACGGGCCGGCCGCAGCTGCAGCTGCCCGGGCGCCAGGGCGACCTTCTGCCCGGGGATCGCCTCACGGGACAGATCGGGGTTCCGGGCCGAGGAGGTGCGCGGCGGTCCGGCGGGCTCGCGGGGCGCACCGGGGTCGGCAGCGGTGGAGGAGGTCGGGGGCTGAGCGTTCACGGAAGCAGGATCTCCAGCATGATGTAGGTGGTCGGCGCGGCCAGCAGGATCGAGTCGAGCCGGTCCAGCATGCCGCCGTGCCCGGGCAGCAGGTGCCCCATGTCCTTGATGCGCAGATCGCGCTTGAGCAGGGATTCGGCGAGGTCGCCGCCGGTGGAGACGACCACCAGCACCAGTCCCAGGATCGCGCCGATCCACCATGCCTCATCCAGCACGGTCACCGTCATGATGATCGCGGCGGCCGCCCCTGCCACGAGGGAGCCGGCGAAGCCCTCCCAGCTCTTCTTGGGGCTGATGCTCGGCGCCATCGGGTGGGAGCCGAAGAGCACTCCGGCGACGTAGCCGCCGGTGTCGTTGGCCACCGGGACCAGCACCGCCAGCAGCACCAGCCACGGCCCGCCCTCCTGGGCGAACAGCAGCAGGATGAAGCAGCCCAGGAACGGCACCCAGGCCAGCGCGAACACGCCACCGGTCACGTCGCGCAGAGCGGTCAGGCCCATCGACTCGCTGACCCGCCACAGGATCAGCACGCACACGGCAGCGGCGGTGGAGACGATCAGCCCGCCCACACCGTAGGAGACCGTGGAGACCACCATGCCGATCACCCCCACCAGCAGGGGGACAGCGGGGACCCTCAGCCCCCCGTGGGACAGGGCGCGGGTCAGCTCCAGCATGCCCAGGCACAGTGCGATCGCCACCACCACCGGGAAGGCCCGAGGCACGGCGAACACGGCGCCCAGCAGGATGCCTCCCATGACCAGTCCCACCGCGATCGCGGCCGGGAGGTTGCGGCCCGGGCCGCGCCGCTTGGCGTGGACCGCCGGCACCTCGGGGTCCGTCCGGGGCGCGATCAGCCCGGCCGGCGACCCGAGCGGTCCCGCGGGATCACCCGCCGTCGCCGCCGGGACCGCCTCGAGGGTGCTCGAGGCGGCCTCACGGCGCGAGTCGGCGGTCACAGGGCGGCTCGGGACGACGACGGGCAGCGCCGTCAGATGGTCTCGAGCTCGGTCTCCTTGGCCGCCAGGGCCTGATCCACCTGCTCGACGTACTTCTTGGTGAGGACGTCGAGGTCCTTCTCCGAGCGCACGCCCTCGTCCTCGCCCACCAGCTTGTCCTTGACCAGCTTCTCGAGGGCCTTCTTGGCGTTGCCGCGGGTGCCGCGAACGGAGACGCGGCCGTCCTCGGCCTTGGTGCGGGCCAGCTTCACGTACTCCTTGCGGCGCTCCTCGGTCAGGGCCGGCAGCACGATGCGCAGGTTGTCACCGTTGTTGGTGGGGTTCACGCCCAGGTCGGACTCGCGCAGGGCGGT
Source organism: Brachybacterium sp. p3-SID957 (assembly GCF_025144775.1). Classification (NCBI taxonomy): domain Bacteria; kingdom Bacillati; phylum Actinomycetota; class Actinomycetes; order Micrococcales; family Dermabacteraceae; genus Brachybacterium; species Brachybacterium sp. p3-SID957. The sequence goes on from NZ_JALXKT010000076.1 coordinate 13,473, forward strand.
CTCCACCGCTGCCATGGCGGTCTTGTCGTAGGGGGTGACGATGACGGTGCGCGCCTCGGGGAAGTTCAGGGAGGCCAGCTGGTTGAGCGGGGTGGGAGCGCCGTAGTACTCCACGTTGATCCCCTGGAACATCGCCGCGTTCGCACGGCCCGTGCGGATGGTGGTGAACTCCTCCTTGGTGACCTCGACGGACTTGGCCATCTTCTTCTCGGCGTCCTTCAGGATGCTTGCGATGTCGTCGCTCACGGTGTGCTCCTCGAATCGTTGGGGTGGTGGGTCCATTGTCCCGCAGGGAGCGGGCGGCGGCGGGACTCAGCCGCCGGTGACGACGGTGCCGATGCGGTCGCCGCGCAGGGCCCGGGTGATGTTGCCCGGCTCATCGAGCCCGAACACCATCATCGGCTGGCTGTTGTCCATGCACAGGCTGAAGGCGGTGGCGTCCACGACCTTGAGGCCGCGCTGGAGGGCCTCGCTGTAGGTGACGGCCGCGAGACGCTCGGCCTGAGGGTCCGTGCGGGGGTCGGCGGTGTAGACGCCGTCCACGCCGTTCTTGGCCATCAGCACCTCCTCGCAACCGATCTCCAGGGCGCGCTGCACAGCCACGGTGTCGGTGGAGAAGTAGGGCATGCCCGCGCCGGCGCCGAAGATCACCACGCGGCCCTTCTCGAGGTGACGCACGGCGCGCAGGGGGATGTACGGCTCAGCGACCTGCCCCATCTCGATCGCGGTCTGCACCCGGGTGCTCACTCCCCGCTGCTCCAGGAAGTCCTGCAGGGCCAGGCAGTTCATGACCGTGCCCAGCATGCCCATGTAGTCGGCGCGCCGACGGTCCATGCCGCGCTGGGAGAGCTCGGCCCCCCGGAAGAAGTTGCCGCCGCCCACCACGATCGCGCACTGCACGCCCTGAGCGACGCCCTCGGCGATCTCGCCGGCGATGCGGGAGACGACATCGGGGTCCACACCGACCGCTCCGCCGCCGAAGGCCTCGCCGGAGAGCTTCAGCAGCACTCGCCGACCGTCGGCCCGCCTCGGCATCACAGGGATCGGGGAGGTGATGGTCTGGGTCATGTCAGTCCTTCCGCGCGCGTGGTCCTGGGCGATGATACCGGCGCGGGGGGG
>NZ_JALXKT010000077.1:0-14301 GCF_025144775.1 Brachybacterium sp. p3-SID957
CTCACACCACGACGACCGCGCCCGCGACCGTCTAACCACGGAACGAAACCCAGGACGCTTCAACTCGCAACTCACTCGTCGTCTTGCCCCTGGTGCTCGCCTTGCCGGCTGCGTTCGACATTGCTCCTCTCGTGGTCGTGACCCAGACGCTCGTCGAGCTCGTCGCCATGGTCGTCTTCATCCGGCTCATCCCACGCGTCATCCCCGCGCGGCCGGGAGCCGGTACTGACCGGGCCCCCGCCACACAAACCTCAGATATCGAGACGTAGCCCCGGTCCAGGGTGCTCGTGGTCGATGACCCCATCTCCTCAGCGCCCGTGGACGTGTTGGCGGTACGGACCACCCGACGCGACGAAAGGTTCAGGTGCATCATTGTTGCGGTAGATGCAATACTAGGTGGGTGACCCAGGATCATCGTGGCGTGTCTCCACTTCGACAGCTCCGCAACGTGCGGGCGTTGGACGAGGGACGCTTCGTGTTCGAGGCGATGCTCTCAGGTTGGTCGGATCAGCAGGGCAGCCGAGGACTCGCTGAGCGGACGATCGGGAGCCGTGAGCTGGTTATCCGGAGGTTCGAGGAGTTTGCTGGCCGTTACCCGTGGGAGTGGTTGCCGGGTGACCTGGAGGACTACACGACACAGGCGAAGTCCCGAAAGCACCCAGCGACTCCGTCCACGATTCGCGGCTATCACTCCGTCATCCGCCTGTTTTGCGACTATCTCACCGACCCTCGATACCGGTGGGCGACGGACTGCGATGAGCGCTTCGGATCAACGCCGCAGCAGATCTGCCATGAGTGGAACACGCTCGCGCACCTGGTTGAGTACGAGGGCCGTCCGCAGCGCCGAGCCCTCACCTACGACGAGCTCGAGCAGCTCTTCACCGTGGCCGACCATCGCGTCGAGACGATCCTGCAACGCGGCCGCAAAGGCGCCCTCACAGCGCTGCGCGACTCTCAGATCCTCAAGACGATCTACGCTTTCGGGCTGCGCCGGGCCGAGGCAGTGGGTCTGGACGTGGCGGACCTTCGGCCCAACGGTGCTGCTCCACGCTTCGGACGCTTCGGCGCCGTCGATGTGCGCTGGGGAAAGGGTGCACATGGGTCGGGCCCGCGACGCCGGTCGGTGCTCACGATTCCCGAGCTGGACTGGATCACGGAGGGATTGGCCCAATGGATCGACCGCGCCCGACCTCGTTTCACCACCGGATCGGCGGGGCCTCTGTGGCTGACCGAGCGAGGTACGCGTGTCTCGCTGCGCTACATCGACCTCCGCTTCGCCCAGCTCCGCGACGAAGCAGAACTGCCGTCAGAGCTCAGCGTGCACGCTCTGCGCCACACATACGTCACCAACCTCATCGAGTGGGGATACGCCGAGAAGTTCGTACAGGACCAGGTCGGGCACGCGTACGCCTCGACGACCGCGATCTACACCTCCGTCGGTGACGACTTCAAGAACCGCATGATCAATCAAGCCCTCTCCCGGATCTATGGAGGACCCGATGCCGAAGACTCCCGCCGCTGATACCCCGATCACCTGGAACCTGCGCCCGCTCATGGCCGCTGCCGGCATGTTCCAGACCACGGATCTGATCGAACCGCTGCGCGCCCAGGGAGTACAGCTCTCTCGCGAGCAAGTGTTTCGCCTGGTGACAAGGACTCCCGAGAGACTGAACGTCGAGGTGTTCGCAGCTCTCTGCCGAATTCTCGATTGCACCCCCAACGACCTCATCGAGATCCCGAATGTCCAGGCCGCGCGCCCACGCCGAGCAGCCGGAGCTCCAGACAGCTCTGGGCCGGCGATCGGCGATCTGCGCCCGATCCGCGCCAAGCTGCACCGCCCGCTCGAGTGAACCGACCGGGACGTACCCATGGCCACCAGGTCGGCTGTGACAGGTGCGCGCGTCCTATCGCAGCCAGGTACTCGATCCTTGAGCAGCACATCTGCAACGCCTGCTACTCAAGGCTCCGCCGACATCCCGGAAACTGCCCCGAGTGCGATCAAATCAAGGTTCTGGCCTTCTACGACGCGGACCGACGCATCGTCTGCGCAACCTGTGCCGGAGTGCCGTCAAAGTTTGCGTGCATCACCTGCGGAAGCGAGCAACAGCTTACCGGATCTCAGTGCGGCACCTGCCGGCTGACCGAGCGTCTCCGCGACGTCCTCGCAGACAAGGGCGGTGCGATCCATCCCAGTCTTGCCACCCTGTATGAACACCTACTGACGGCACGCGACCCGCGCGCGGTGGTGCGATGGCTGCGCAGAGAGCCGGTCGGGGCGACGCTTCGCGCCATGGCCGCCGGCGAACTTCCGATCAGCCACTCCACACTCGATGCTCTCCCGCTCTCGCCTCGCGTGCGGTACCTGCGCCGCATGCTCATCAGCGCCGGAACGCTCCCGACCATCGACGTACTGCTCAACGACCTCGAGAACCACGCCGCCGCCTTCATTGCAAGCCTTTCCACGGAGCACGGTGCCGTCATCGCCCAGTACTTCCACTGGGAGCTGCTCCGCAAGATCAGACAGCGATCCGCGAACCGAGCCATGACCCCCAGCAGCTACAGCATCCGGTCCACGGAGTTGCGCAAGATCGCTCACTTCCTCGCCTGGCTCGACGCCAACGGGCTCTCCCTGCCTTCGCTGGATCAGACTTCCGTCGACCGCTTCTTCGCCCGCCATCACTCCCAGGTGGCAGTTGGCACGTTCCTGAACTGGGCGATACGGCAGAGCCTGACAAGTCCGGTGAAGATCCCCGGGCGGAAGCCAGCCCGGCCGCGTCCGCCGGTCTCCGACGACGTCATCTGGGACAAGGTCGATCAGCTCGTCGATGACGAATCCGTTCCGTTAGGAAGTCGCCTCATCGGCCTGCTCGTCCTCGTGTTCGCACAGCGGATCAGCGACTGCGTGCGTCTGTGCCGCTCGGACGTCACGGACGGCGAAACGATGAGGATCGCGCTGGGGCGGACCCCACTCACCCTGCCAAGCCCCATCGCCGTACTGCTGCGACGTCATCTCAAGGAGCTAAGCACCCGGCGGCCCTACGTCGCCGGTGGACCGGATTGGCTCTTCCCCGGGGCCACGCCTCACCACCACGTCAGCGAAGCCAGCGTCGCCCTCCACCTCGTCCCGCACAAGATCCATGCCAGAAAGATCCAGCAGGCCCGAATCGACCACCTCGTTCAAACCGTGCCGGCCAGCATCGTCGCCGACACGCTCGGCATCAACATCCACACCGCCGTTAGACATGCCGCACGCACCAACTCAAGATGGGGCAACTACCCCGAACTACGAGCGTCACCCACTGGGGAATAGTGCACGTCTGAACGATGCCGGTCCCCGGCAATCTGAGTGCGAGTGGCCAGGCGAGCCGTTGCGGCAGACCTGCGGACGGGTTCAGGTCTGTCGCAGCACGGTCTGCGCTGAGTGCTTGCCCCGGGTCGTAGCGATCCGGGGCATGCGCGGTACCGCTTCGCGTCCGACAGGTGAGTCTGCGTGCCTAGAAGTCCCAGTCGTCGTCGCTGGTGTGCTCGGCCTTGCCGATGATGTACGACGATCCGCTTCCGCTGAAGAAGTCGTGGTTCTCGTCGGCGCTGGGGGCGAGGGCGGCGAGGATCTCTGGGCTGACTGACGTCTCCTCGGCGGTGAACCGTGCCGGGTAGCCGAGGTTCATGAGGGATTTGTTCGCGTTGTAGCGCACGAAGGCGGCGACGTCGCCCATCAGGCCGAGGGGTTCGTAGAGCTCGCCTGAGTAGTCGAGCTCGAGGTCGTAGAGCTCTTCGAGCAGGGTGTACGTGAACTCCTTCATCTCGTCGCGGCGGTTGGGGTGAGCATCGAGGCCGCGCTGGTACTTGTAGCCCGAGTAGTAGCCGTGCACGGCCTTGTCGCGCAGGATGAGTCGGATCATGTCGGCGGTGTTGGTCAGGGTGGCGTGCACGGAGAAGTGCAGCGGCAGGTAGAAGCCGGCGTAGAGCAGAAGGCTGGAGAGCAGGGTGGAGGACACCTTCCGCTTTAACGGGTCGGGCCCGTAGTAGTACTGGAGCACCTTCTTGCATCGCGCTTGAAGCAGGTCGTTTCCGATCGCCCAGCGGTAGGCCTCATCGATCTCTCGGGTACTGGTCAGGGTCGAGAACACCGAGGAGTACGAGCGGGCGTGGACGGACTGCATGAAGGCGATGTTGGTGTAGACGGCTTCCTCGTGCTCTGTGCGGGCGTCCTGGATCTGGCAGATCTCCCCGACGGTGGCCTGCACGGTGTCGAGCATGGTAAGGCCGGTGAAGACTCGCATGGTGAGGGTTCGTTCATGGGGCGCGAGTGCTTGCCAGGCCTGGTGGTCGTTGGACAGGGGCACCTTCTCGGGCAGCCAGAAGTTCGCGGTCAGGCGGTTCCAGATCTCGAGGTCCTTCTCGTCGCTCACGCGGTTCCAGTTGATCGGACGCAGCGGTGCGCTGGGGTCGTGTCGGTATGCTGGAGGGGTGATGGAGCCTTCTACGGCTGTTGTGGCGGTCATGCTGTTCTCCTCTGTTCGTTGTTCTTGTCGTTCGTCGTGGCTGTCCGTTGCCAGAACAGGTCGAGCCCTTCGTTCACGCACTCAATATCGCGCTGGGTGCCCAGGAGTTCGAAGCGATAGAGCTCTGGGACACCGCACTTTCGGGAGATGACTGGGCCGGCGAGGCAGTAGTGCTCGCCGAAGTTGGTGTTGCCTGCGGTGATCACCCCGCGCAGCAGCGCACGGTTGGCGGGATCGTTGAGGAAGGCGATGACCTGCTTCGGCACGGCCCCGGCCTGCTCGCCGCCGCCGTAGGTGGGGACCACCAGAACGAAGGGGCGGCACACGCGGACCATCCCCTCGACACGGGGGCGGAGCGGGATCCGCACCGCAGGCCGCCCCAGCCTCTCCACGAAGCGCAGCGTGTTCTCGGAGACGCTGGAGAAGAACACGAGATCTGCTGACTCCTGTGGCGTCAGGTCACGTGTTCCGAGTCCCGGTGCTGCGCGCTCGATGCCTGCCGTCATCGATCCCTCCTTCGTCGTCGTCCCATCCGACTGACCTCGAACTACTAGATGTTGGGTCTGCACTCCGCGGGGGTGACACATGTAGTGATATCAGTCCTGGCAGCCCTCGACCATACGCCACGCCGGGTTTGTAACTTCGGCATACCGAACCATACGATTTGAGGGTCCGGAAGTGGCCACGCCTGTGGCCGTGAACGAAGAGAGGTCGCCGATGCACATGCGAGGACGATGGAAGGCTGCGCTCGGCGCAGTCGTTGCGAGTGCGGCGCTGGTGCTCACCGGCTGCTCCGCTGGAGCCAGGCCGGATGCTGCCGACGACGGAGAGAAGCCGGTGGTGTTGACGACGTTCACCGTGCTGGAGGACATCGCGGAGAATGTTGCGGGCGACCACCTCGTGGTCGAGTCGATCACGAAGCCTGGCGCGGAGATCCACGGGTACGAGCCGACGCCGGGAGACATCCGGAAGGCCTCGGATGCCGACCTGATCCTGGACAACGGCTTGAACCTGGAGGTGTGGTTCGGCCAGTTCGTCGAGGAAGTCGATGTGCCTCATGTCGTGGTCTCGGAGGGGATCGATCCCATCGACATCGCGGGGGACGCCTACGCGGGCAAGCCCAACCCGCACGCCTGGATGAGCCCGAAGAACGTGCAGGTGTACGTCGACAACATGGTCGCGGCGTTCAGCGATCTCGACCCGGAACACGCTGAGGACTACGAGAGGAACGGGGAGACCTACAAGCAGCAGCTCCAGCAGGTCCAAGATGACCTGACGGGCGAGCTCGAAAGTCTTCCGACCAGCCAGAGAGCGCTGGTGACCTGCGAGGGCGCATTCTCCTACCTCGCCCGAGATGCCGGGCTGACCGAGAAGTACATCTGGCCCGTCAACGCCGAGCAGCAGGCGACCCCGCAGCAGATCACCTCCGCGATCGAGTTCGTCGACGAGAACGAGGTCCCCGCCGTGTTCTGCGAGTCGACGGTCTCCGACGACCCCATGCAGCAGGTTGTGGGTGCTACGAATGCACGCTTCGGAGGAACGCTGTTCGTGGACTCGCTCTCCGAGGAAGGCGGCCCGGTGCCCACGTACCTGGATCTGATCCGCCACGATGCGGACACCATCGCTGCGGGACTCACCGGAGAGGACTCATGACGACAGCGGCGATCGATGTCAAAGGTGTCACCGTCCGCTACGGCGATGTACTCGCCCTCGACGACGTATCTGTTGCGGTGCGGGCGGGTGCGGTGACGGGGTTGATCGGAATGAACGGCTCCGGGAAGTCCACCTTGTTCAAGGCGATCACCGGCATGGTCCGGCCTGACGCAGGCAGCGTCCTGCTGAATGGCGCGCAGCCGGCGCCGGCCAGGCGGCGAGGACTCGTCGGCTACGTCCCCCAGAGCGAGGACGTCGACTGGGCTTTCCCCGTCTCTGTCCGAGACGTCGTGATGATGGGAAGGTACGGCCACCAGGGCGCCACGCGCCGAGTTCGGCCCGCTGACCGCATCGCTGTGGACGAAGCCTTGGAGAGGGTGGAGCTCACGGAGTACGCCGATCGACAGATCGGCCAGCTCTCCGGCGGGCAGAAGAAGCGCGCCTTCGTCGCCCGCGGGATCGCCCAGGACGCACGGATCATGCTGCTGGATGAGCCCTTCGCCGGCGTGGACAAGCGCAGCGAAGCCACCATCGTCGATCTTCTCCGCGCACTCGCTGACGACGGCCGTACCGTCCTGGTCTCCACCCACGACCTCCATGCTCTGCCGCAGCTCGCCGACGACGCCGTGCTGCTGCTGCGAACCATCCTCTTCCACGGCCCGGTGAAAGAGGCCCTCACACCCGAGAGGCTCGCTCTCGCCTTCGGCCTGGACGTTCTGCAGCAGGAGGGTGCCGCATGACCCCGCTCGACTGGCTCCTCGAGCCGCTCTCCTACGACTTCATGACCCGTGCGCTCGTCACGACCGTGATCGCTGCCGTGGTGTGCGCACTGCTGTCGTGCTGGCTGGTGCTCATCGGCTGGTCGCTCATGGGGGACGCCGTCTCTCACGCCGTCCTCCCCGGAGTCGTCATTGCCTACATCCTCGGTGTCCCGTTCGCCATCGGCGCGGTCGTCTTCGGGTTCCTGGCGGTCGGCATGATCGGGCTCGTCCGCGGGACGAGCCGCGTGAAGGAGGACGCCGCCATCGGCATCGTCTTCACCACTCTCTTCGCCCTCGGGCTGGTTCTGATCTCGGTCACACCCAGCCAGACCGACCTCAACCACATCATCTTCGGCAACATCCTCGGCGTCTCCCGCGCAGACCTCGTCCAGATCGCGATCCTGGCTACCGTGGCTCTTGTCACCCTGGTGTTCAAACGCCGCGACCTCACGCTCTACGCCTTCGACCCGACACACGCCCACGCGATCGGCCTGTCTCCCCGATTCCTCGGCGCGCTGCTGCTGGGTCTTCTGGCGCTGACCGCAGTTGCCGCTCTCCAGGTCGTGGGAGTGGTGCTCGTCGTCGCGATGCTCATCATTCCCGGAGCGACGGCCTATCTGCTCACCGACCGCTTCGGGCGGATGCTCGTGATCGCGCCGGCCCTCTCGTCACTCTGTTCCGTGGTCGGGATCTACATCAGCTACTGGGTCGACGCCTCACCCGGCGGCCTCGTCGTCCTCACCCAGGGATGCGCCTTCGCACTCGTCTACCTCATCAGTCCCAAGCACGGCCTGCTCAGCAAGAAGGTCGGAGCTCGCTCGCCGGTATCGACGCGATACGGCTCGCCGGCGTGAGGATCAGGTAGGCCCCGCAGAGACGTAGAGGGCATCTGTCGCAGAGCGTCCCAGCAACGTTGGCGAGCCCACTTCTCCAGAACGAACTTCCAGCGCATCGGAGAACGGCGCTCCCGCCGCGACCACAAGCGTGGCCCCGACTCCGATGCCCTGGGACTCGAAGAACTGCAACATCGCCGGGTCCGTGTCCGAGATCCGCTCGACCACAAACCTGCCCTCCGCTCCGACGTCGGTGAGACGCCGCGCATCAGGCACGGTCACTGTTCCGTCCGCTGCAGGGATTGGATCACCGTGCGGGTCACGCCGGGGGCGACCCAGAACGTCATCGATCCTCTCCACCATCAAGTCCGAGACGGCGTGCTCGAGCTGCTCGGCCTCCTCGTGGACCTCGTCCCACCGATACCCGAGGGTCTCCACCAGAAACGTCTCGATCAAGCGATGCCGCCGCACCATCACCAGCGCGTACGAACGACCGACCTCCGTCAACTCGACCGAGCCATACCTCGCGTGAGACAGAAGACCCTGCTCAGTCAGTTTCCGCACCGCATCCGAAGCGGACGACAGGGCAACACCGGTCCGCTGCGCGATGAGCTTCAACGTCACTGGCTCGTCACTCCACTCGGACAACCCCCAGATCGCCTTCAGATAGTTCTGGGCACTCGCAGACAGCTCATCGACGGACATGGCACGACGATAGCCTCGAAGCTTCAACTTAGCTATATAGAACTCGAGGCTTCGGCGCGCCACGGACTCACGTAGTAGGCATCGACCGTGAGGTGCGTCCCGGGCCCGCGCCTCATCCGGCACTGACGCAGAACCCTGAGAACAATGCTCAGCCGAATGAATCTCTCCCCCGGCAGTCTCCCCTTACGGGCATGAGATCTGGCCTGACGCCTGGGACGGAGTGTTCAGTGCATGCTGTATAGTTCAGTGCATGCTGACTATTGCTTCGCGTCTCGACGTGATGAACCGCCTGGGTCGCGCACTGGCCGACCCCACTCGATCCCGGATCATCCTGACCCTGCTCGACCATCCCGCTTACCCGGCGGAACTGGCCCGAGATCTGGACCTGACACGCCCGAACGTGTCCAACCACCTGGCATGCCTGCGCGATTGCGGGATCGTCGTCTCCGAGCCCGAAGGTCGCCGGACACGATATGAGATCGCCGATTCGCACCTGGCGCAGGCCCTGACGGCACTGGTCGATGCCACCCTGGCAGTGGACGAAGACGCCCCGTGCATCGACCCTGCCTGCTCGCTTCCCGGATGCGACGCAGCTGGGGAGGGCGCATGATCCTCACCTCGGTCTTACAGGCGATGGGCCTGTTCGCAGCGACCAACATCGACGACATCATCGTGCTCTCCCTCTTCTTCGCTCGAGGGGCAGGCCAGCGCGGCACCACCGCCCGCATTCTGGTCGGCCAATACCTCGGGTTCGCCGGCATCCTCGGTGCCGCGGTCCTGGTGACCATCGGCGCCGGAGCGTTCCTGCCCTCGGCAGCCATCCCGTACTTCGGCCTCATCCCTCTGGGCCTCGGCCTGTGGGCCGCGTGGCAGGCCTGGCGCGGAGACGACGACGATGACGACGACGAGGCCAAGGTCGCCGGCAAAAAGGTCGGCGTGTGGACAGTCGCAGGCGTCACCCTCGCCAACGGCGGCGACAACATCGGCGTGTACACCCCTGTCTTCCTCAGCGTGGAACCTCTCGCCGTAGTCGCCTACTGCATCGTCTTCCTCGCCCTCGTCGCGGTCCTGGTGGCCCTGGCAAAGTTCGTCGCCACTCGCCCACCGATTGCCGAAGTCCTCGAACGCTGGGAGCACATCCTCTTCCCCATCGTTCTTATCGGTCTCGGCATCGTCATCCTTGTCAGTGGCGGAGCTTTCGGCCTCTGACTCAGCTAAAGCAAACACAGGTCCCGGGCTCGATAGATCGGTCCCGGAACCTGGACCCGGGACACTTCGTCGCGTCGGCATCGTCCGAGCGGAGTCCGGATCTGAGCCCCGACGAGTTCCCACCGTTCAACGGGGAGGGCTTGCTCATGGTGAGCTCGTCTGAGTTCCAGCGCGCACCGGTCGATGGCTAGCCTGACCGGGGCTAGTGGAGTAGCTGGCGCAACAGTGAACGGGAGACTGGGCAGCATGTTGAGGATCGGTACGCGCCGGGTTGCTTCCCGTGCGGCGAACAGAGTGGCAGACAACGACGCCGAGACGGCCGCCTCGCCTGTCGGCGCAGCAGTTTCCGGGATTCGATGCGGGGCGAGCTGGTGAGCTCGATTCGCACCAGAATCCTCATCGTGGGTGCTGCGGCCCCGTGGGCTCTGCTCTGGACGGTGATCGCGGCCGCCATGGCGGGAGCACCGGTCTCGATGGAGCTCGTCGATGCCGGCCCGGTGGTGCGGTGGGGTTTGCCGATCGTCGATGCCATCGGTGATGTGGTCGGTGCCGCGACCGTGGCGTGCCTCGTGCTGGCGCTCGTCGTGCTGCCCCGCCGTGCGGAGCCGTCCGCGTCGGAGGCTGATCAGGAACACGCTGCCGTGTCTCGGTTCCATCCAGCGTACGAGCGGACGCTCGATATCGGTATGGGCCTGGGAATGGTGTGGTCAACGCTGCTGGTCGTACGGATGGTGCTTGGCTACGCTTTGGCGGCGGGCCAGGCACCCTTCTCCCCGCGGTTCGGCTCCGATCTCCTGATGTACATCACACGGCTTGAGCTCGGTCAATACCAGCTTGCCGGGGCGGTGTTCGTCGCCGCTGCCTCGACCATGCTGATCGTCGTGAGGTCCCGTACGGGGCTGCTGATCTCGCTGAGTCTGGTGTTCGCGGCGTTGGTGACGAAGTCGATGACGGGCCACGCCTCGGGGCAGACCTCCCATGAGGCGGCCACGAGCGCGATGATCGTGCACCTCGTGGCTGCCGGAGTGTGGCTGGGTGGGCTCGCGCTGCTCGTACTGGTTGCGGGCCGGCTCGGAGTACGACTGAGGGATGTCGCCGAACGGTTCAGCGTCCTGGCGCTTGCTTGTTATGGGGCGTTGGCCGCCAGCGGTATCGCCTCTGCCCTGGTCCGGCTCTCCGCGCCTCTGGACCTTGTGACCACCGCGTACGGGTGGATGCTCGTGCTGAAGACGGTGTTGCTGGTGCTGCTGGGTGGCGCTGGCTGGTGGCAGCGCCGACGGGTACTGGGCCGGCTGCGGGACTCGGATCGCCGGAGAGACTTCCTGTGGCTCGCCGCGGGGGAAGTCTTCCTGATCGCGGCGGCGACCGGACTCGCTGCCGCACTGTCGAACACGGCGCCTCCGGTGCCGGACGAGCCTGAGCCGGTCACCTCGACGGCTGAGGCGCTGACCGACTATCCACTGCCTGCTCCGCCTGAGCTGGCGACGCTGCTGACGACCTGGCGTGTGGACGTCGCCGGAATGGCACTCGCCCTCGGTCTCGCGGTCATCTACCTCTGGGTGCACCTGCGCCGCCCGTTGACGGGCACTGGCGGGCGACGCTGGCCCGTGGCCAGGACTTCGGCGTGGGTAGCGGGATGCGTGGTCATCTTTTGGGTGACGAACGGGGCACCGGGCGTGTACGCGCCGGTGCAGTTCTCCGTGCACCTGAGCCAGCACGCGCTGCTTGCTCTGGTGGCAGTGCCTCTACTGGTTGCCGGGCGTTTCGGTGATCTCGTGCGGGATCGGATCGCTCCTCGGTCGGACGGTTCGGCGGGACTGCGCGAGCTCGTCGACTGGAAGCCTCGCTCCCGTGCGGGTCGGTGGCTCGCTCACCCGGCGGTGTTGGCGCTGCTCGGCGCGGCGGGATTTGCAGCGATCTACCTGACCCCGGCGCTCGGCGCGGGGTTGCATACCGCGCCCGGCCGACTGGTCGTGCTTACTGCCGCTGTGGTGGCCGGTGCTGCTGTGTCGCTGCCATTCCAGGGTAGGGCGCTGGGTGGTGGCATGGTCGCTGGGCGGGAGCGCTGGGTGGCCCTGGTTGTGGGGGCCGGCTTTCTTGCTGGGCTGGCGCTTCTGCTGGTGCTGGCGCTCCCGGTCGTGGAGCCCGACTGGTTCGCAGTCATGGGGCGGACCTGGGGCCCCGATGCGTTCGGAGATCAAAGGCTTGGTGGCTGGGTCCTGCTTGCGCTGGTTCTGACGCTGGCAGTCCTGCACGGCGCGGTCATCTCGCGATCGCGACGGAGCAGCGAAGGACTCTCCGTAGGTCGTTCCGCCTCAGCGCGGTACTGAGCCGGGTTCTGTTGCTCGCCGCGGCGTGCCGTGATGCGTTGTCCTGATCGGGTTCGTGATGGTCAGTCGGTGTTGTCACCGGGGCTGCGGCGCAGGCGGACGATGATCGCACCGATCGCGGCGAGCAGTAGGAGCAGAGCGAGGCCGCCGAGGATCATACCGAGAGGAAGGCCGCCCTCGCTCTGTTGAGCCTCTGCCGGTTCGGCAGCGGTGTCTTCCGTGCTCGGTTCGTCCGTCCCGGCGGTCGGCTCCTCGCTCTCCTTCGGCTCCTCCGATTCGGAGTCCGCTGTGGCCGTGGGCTCGGCACCGACTGTGACGGTGAAGTCGACCGTGCCTTCGATCGGGTGGCCGTCCGAGGAGACGACACGCCACAAGACCTGATAGTCATCGGCGGGCAGCGGCGGCAGGTCGATCGTGGCCGTGTTGCCGGACACGGCGGGTGTCCCGGTGAAGATCTCCTCGCCGGCGGAGGTGGTCAGTCGCACGGCCGGAGAGAGGTTGAGAACCTCATCGCTGTAGGTGAGCTCGAGCGCCTCGGGAGCCTGCTCGAGGCTTTCGCCTGCTGCCGGGTTCGAAGAGGTCAAGGTGTCGTGCGCCGACGCCGCGGGCAACAATGCGGGCACCACCAGTGGCATCAGTACGGCGGCGAGCAGCCCGAACAGGCTGGCCAGCATGATCCGCACCGCCGTCCCGGTGGTTCCGCGAGCAGCCGTCGTGTCCGCCGTCATGAACGTCTCCTCCTCGGGTGACCCCTCGTGCGGGCCGGTTTGTCCCCATGACCGGGGCGCATCGAGTGTAGCGACGTGCCACCAGCGACCCCTTCGCTCATCTCCCAGGATCGACTCGTCCAGTCCCACCCCTTTACAGAACCCCACACGGCGATATCATCGCCATATGACGATTGATGCGATCCCGGCCGAGCCGCAGTTCGAGGTGGCAGACAGCCATGCCGCGCTCTTCCATGCTCTCGCCGAACCCACACGCTTGGCTCTCCTCCAGCACCTCTCGACCGGTGAGCACCGAGTTCGCGACCTTGTCGAGCACATGCACCTTGCCCAGTCGACCGTCAGCAAGCATCTCTCGTGCCTGCGCGACTGCGGTCTGGTCACCGCGCGTACCGAAGGCCGCGCATCCTGGTTCGCCCTCACCGATCTGCCCCGACTGAGCGACCTGCTCGAGGTGGCGGACGACCTGCTCGATACCTCCGGGACCACCCTCTCCCTGAAGAACCACCGCAACCACGAGAACCTCGAGGACGGAGACCTCTGATGAACTCAGGACACGACCACTCGCACGGCGGCAGCGGGTCGAGCACCGCCCGGACGCGACTCGCCATCGCCTTCGCCATCACCTCCGTCATCGTGCTCGCGCAAGCAGTCGGGAGTGTCGTCACCGGAAGTCTTGCCCTGCTCACGGACACGGCGCACGCCCTCGTCGACGCCTCCGGACTACTGGTCGCGCTGATCGCGGCGACCATGATGCTGCGCCCGGCCAGCAGCAGCCGGACCTGGGGTTTTGCTCGCATCGAGGTACTGGCAGCCTTGGCCCAGGCCACGCTCCTGATCGTGGTCGGGACCTACACCGCCGTTGAGGGCATCTCGCGACTGACGGATCCCCCAGAGATCGCCTCGGGAGAGCTGCTCATCTTCGGCGTGATCGGGCTGGTCGCGAACATTGCAGCGATCCTAATCTTGGCCGGAGGCAAGGATTCGAGCCTCAACATGCGTGCCGCGTTCCTCGAGGTCCTCAATGACGCCCTCGGTTCGCTCGGAGTGATCACGGCCGCGATCGTGATCCAGCTGACCGGATTCCAACAGGCCGATGCACTGGCCGGCTTGTTCATCGCCGCGCTGATCGTGCCCCGCGCGTTCCGCATCATGGCCGAGACGCTGCGGATCCTCATGGAGTACACCCCGAAGGGTGTGGATCTCGATCAGGTGCGTGAGCACATCCTTGCGCTCGACCACGTCCAGGATGTCCATGACCTGCATGCCTCGGCGATCGGGAGCAATCTGCCGATCATCTCGGCGCACGTCGTCGTCGGGGAGGAGTGCTTCGAATCGGCCCACGCATTGCGGATCCTCGAAGAGGTCCATGTCTGCGTCAGGACGCACTTCCCGATAGCGTTCGAGCACGCCACGATCCAGCTGGAGAGCCCGTCCGTGCATCGAGGCGAATCCGAGCGCACCCTGCACACGTAGCCTGCACCGATCCGCACGTCCCCTGGCCGCAGGGGAGCGCGACAAAGCGGCGGGGGGGCGCCCCCCGCGGGGGGGGGGGGGGTCGACGAGGCGGTCGTGCTGTG
>NZ_JALXKT010000078.1:0-13852 GCF_025144775.1 Brachybacterium sp. p3-SID957
GGGTAGCCCACAGCTCCGCCCCTCGACGCGTACCCACCACCGTCCGCACCGCACCCGGTGACGGACCCACCCCGCCCCGCATCGGAGGAGCCCCATGGCAACGTTCGTCGACCGCGTGAGACTGCACGTCGTCGCCGGATCGGGGGGCCACGGCGCCGCCTCGATCCGTCGCGAGAAGTTCAAGCCTCTGGCCGGGCCCGACGGTGCCAACGGCGGCCGCGGCGGGGACGTGATCCTCGAGGTGGACGCCTCCACCACCACCCTGCTGCCGTACCACCACAAGCCCCACCAGAAGGCCGCCTCCGGTGACTTCGGCAAGGGCGACCTGCGCCACGGGGCCCGCGGCGAGGACCTGGTGCTGCCGGTCCCGGACGGCACCGTGGTGGCCACCGAGGACGGCACCGTGCTGGCCGACATGACCGGCATCGGCACCCGCTACGTGGCGGCCCGCGGGGGCTCCGGCGGGCTGGGCAACGCTGCGCTGGCCTCCCGGCACCGCAAGGCACCCGGCTTCGCCCTGCTGGGCGAACCCGGCCAGGAGCGCACCCTGATCCTGGAGCTGAAGTCGGTGGCGGACGTGGCCCTGGTGGGCTACCCGAGCGCCGGCAAGAGCTCCCTGATCGCGGCGATGAGCGCAGCCCGCCCCAAGATCGCCGACTACCCCTTCACCACCCTGGTGCCCAATCTGGGCGTGGTCGAGGCAGGCCAGTACCGCTACACCATCGCCGACGTGCCCGGCCTGATCCCCGGCGCCAGCCAGGGCAAGGGGCTGGGACTGGACTTCCTGCGCCACATCGAGCGCTGCCACGTGATCGTGCACGTGCTCGATGCCGCCGCCCTCGAATCCGATCGGGACCCCCTCAGCGACCTGGAGACCATCGAGTCCGAGCTGGCCCAGTACGCCGCAGGCCTCGATGAGCCCGGGGAGGGCCGGATCCCCCTGATGGAACGGCCCACCGTGGTGGTGCTCAACAAGACCGACGTGCCCGACGGCGCCGACATGGCCGACATGGTCCGCGCCGGCCTCGCCGAGCGCGAGGTGCCCGTGCTGGACGTCTCCGCCGTGTCCCACAAGGGCCTGCGCGAGCTGAGCTTCCTGCTCGGTGAGCTGGTGGAGAAGGCCCGTGCCGCCCTGCCCGAGCCCTCGGCCGCCCCCATCGTGATCACCCCCGAGCCGGTGGACGAGGCCGGCTTCCGCGTGGTCACCGAGCAGTTCGAGGGTGCGACCGCCTGGCGCGTGGTGGGCGACAAGCCCGAGCGCTGGGTGCGCCAGACCGACTTCGCCAACGACGAGGCCGTGGGCTACCTGGCGGACCGCCTGGCCCGCCTGGGCGTGGAGCAGGAGCTGTACGCCGCCGGCGCGGTGGCCGGCTCCACCGTGCTGATCGGCCCGGGGGACGACGCCGTGGTGTTCGACTGGGAGCCCACCATGATGGGCGGCGCCGAGCTGCTGGGCGCCCGTGGCACCGACAAGCGCCTGGAGGACCATCACCGGCCCACCCGCGAGGAGAAGCGCGCCGAGCAGCGCGCCCGCACCGACGCCCGCATGGGACGACTCGCAGCGATGGAGGAGGAGCGCCGGGCCGGGCACTGGGCCGATCCCTCCGTGGACGAGGACGGCACCGCATCATGATCGGCAGCACCCGGTGAGCGCCGACCTCGCCCGCGCACCGCGGCAGCCCGCGCGTCTGACCGACCGCGCCCAGCTGGCAGGCGCCGGTCGCATCGTGGTGAAGATCGGCTCCTCCAGCCTCACCGATGGGAGCGGCCGGCTCGACGATGCGCGGGTGCAGGAGATCGCCGCCACGGCGGCCGGGCTGCTGGAGCGCGGCACCGAGGTGGTGATCGTCTCCTCCGGTGCGATTGCGGCGGCCCTGGCCCCGCTGGGACTGCCGCACCGGCCCCGGGAGGTGGCCCTGCAGCAGGCCGCCGCGAGCGTCGGCCAGGCCCTGCTGGCCCGCTCCTGGTCCGAGGCCTTCGCCCGGCACGAGCGCATCACCGGTCAGGTGCTGCTGACCGAGTCCGACGTGATCGGCAGGCAGACCTACCGCAACGTGCGCACCGCCCTGGAGGCACTGCTGGACCTGGCCACCGTGCCGGTGGTCAACGAGAACGACACCACCGCCACCCATGAGATCCGCTTCGGCGACAACGACCGCCTGGCAGCCCTGGTGGCGCAGCTGCTGGGCGCGGACGCCCTGGTGCTGCTCACGGACGTGGACGCCCTGTACACCGCGCCGCCGCGGGAGCCGGGCGCCCAGCGGATCTCCGTGGTGGAGGACGTGGCGCGCCTGGCCGGGGTGAGCATCGGCTCGGTGGGCTCCAAGGTGGGCACCGGCGGGATGGTCACCAAGCTCTCCGCGGCTCAGCACGCCTCCACCACCGGCACCGCCACCGTGATGACCTCGGCGGCGCAGTTCGCCGGCGCCGTCGCGGGGGAGGACGTGGGCACGTTCTTCCCCGCCCACCACGGGCGCCGCCGCTCACGCCTGGTGTGGCTGCGCTTCGCCACCCGCGGTGCGGGCACCCTGCACGTGGACGAAGGTGCCGCCCAGGCGCTGCGCAGCCGCCGCCGCTCCCTGCTGGCGGTGGGCGTGGCACGGATCGAGGGCACCTTCCCCGCCGGGGTCCCGGTGGACATCGCCGCACCGGACGGGCAGCTGATCGCGCGCGGCCTGGTGGGCTTCAGCAGCGAGGAGCTGCGGGTGATGAGCGGCCACGGCTCGGCCGAGCTGCGGGAGTCGCTGGGGGAGCGCTTCCGCCGCCCGGCCGTGCACCGCGACCAGATGGTGCTGCTGTGAGTCTCAGGAGCCGGTGAGGACCGTCTGGATCGAGACGGGGGTGGCAGGGTCCCCTGTGACCCCTGTGTACGCGGTGGTTCGCCGCTGCTCAGCGCCGCGGCAGTGGGGGCAACGGCGGCAGCGGATCCTCCGGGCCCGGATAGCTGGGCTGAGCACCGTGGCCGGTGACCGAGTGAGCGGCCACTCGCGAGGCGTGGCGGGCGGCCTCGCGCAGGCCCGAGCCCTGGGCGAGGCGAGCCGCGAGGGCACCGATGAAGGCATCCCCGGCGCCGGTGGTGTCCACGGCATCGACCGGGGCGGCGGGGATCGCCATGATCCCTTCCGCGTCGGCGACCAGGCAGCCGGAGCCGCCGAGCGTGAGCACTACCGAGCGGATCCCTGCCCGGGAGAGGGCACTGATCAGCTCCGCGTGATGCCCCCTTCCGGGCCGGGACGTTCCCGCGGGAATGCTCCCAGGCCCAGATGCCAGCTGCTGCGCCACCGCCAGCGCCTCGTGCTCGTTGACCACCAGAGGGTCGGCCCGGCACAACAGCTCCGGGTCGAGGGTGAGCACCGGTGCTGGGTTCAGCACCACCCGACCAGCGGCCATCCGGATCGCCGCCTCGATGCCGCTGCGCGGGATCTCACCCTGCAGCACCACCACCGAGGCCGAGGAGATGAGATCTGCGTGCTGCTCGACGGCGACCCGGTCCATGCTCGCGTTGGCGCCGGGCACCACCACGATCGAGTTCTCCCCGGCGGAGTCCACGGTGATCACGGCCAGTCCCGTCGGTCCTGGACGGCGGGCCACCGATCCCAGCTCCACGCCTGACTGCTCGAGCAGCGACAGGGCCACAACGGCCGCCTGATCCTCACCCACCGCTCCGACCATCGACACGCGTGCGCCGGTGAGGGCGGCTGCGAGGGCCTGGTTGGCGCCCTTCCCGCCCGGGGACATCTCGCCGCCGTTGCCCGGAAGCGTCTCCCCGGGGCGCGGATGGCGATCCACCCGCACCGTCAGGTCGGCGTTGATCGACCCGACCACGACCACGGGGATCGTTTGTGCGCTTCTCATGCTCGCATTGTGCCGGACTTGACCCGCCACGTGTCCCGCAGTCCTCCCGTCGCCGCCCCTGGACACCCCTGCCGGTGCTCCCCGGCGCGGCCTACCCTTGCTCCATGAACGCGAGCCCCACGACGAGCAGCGCCTCCAGCACTCACGGGATCCCCGGGCCCCCCGGCACCGAGAGTGAGGACGCCCTGAGCCCCGTCGAGCGGGCCGTGCGCGAGGCCGCCCGTGCGGCGAAGGACGCCCAGCCGGCCCTGGCCCGCCTGCACCGCGACCGCAAGGACGCCGTGCTGCTGGCCATGGCCGACGCCCTGGTGGAGCACAGCGGGCAGATCGTCGATGCCAACGCCCGTGACCTCGAGGCGGCCGATGCGAGCGGGATGGCGGCGGGCCTGCGCGACCGGCTCGCCCTGACCCCGCAGCGCGTGGAGGCGATCGCGCAGCAGCTGCGCGATGCCGCCGCCCTCCCGGACCCCGTGGGGGAGGTGATGCAGGGCTCGGTCCTGCGCAACGGCCTCGAACTGCGGCAGGTCCGGGTGCCGCTGGGCGTGATCGGCATGGTGTACGAGGCCCGCCCCAACGTCACCGTCGACGCCGCCGGGCTGGCCCTGAAGTCCGGCAACGCCGTGGTGCTGCGCGGCGGTTCCGCGGCCCTGCACTCCAACACGGCCCTGATCTCGGTGCTGCGCTCGGTGCTCGCCCAGCACGAGCTGCCCGAGGACCTGATCGTGGGGACCGACCAGCACGGCCGCGAGGGCGTCGATGCCCTGCTGCGGGCCCGCGGCCTGGTGGACGTGCTGATCCCGCGCGGGGGAGCGGGGCTGATCCAGCACGTGGTGACCCACTCCGTGGTGCCCGTGATCGAGACCGGCACCGGCAACACCCACGTGTTCCTCGACGCCAGCGCCGACCTGGCGCAGGCCGTGGACATCATCACCAACGCCAAGACTCAGCGGATCGGGGTGTGCAACGCCCTGGAGACCCTGCTGGTGCACAGCGACATCGCCGAGCGCGCCCTTCCCCTGGTGGCGGCGCCCCTGGCCGAGGCCGGCGTGACCCTGCACGTGGACGAGCAGGCCCGTGCCGCACTGGCTGTCGGCGGGGGAGGGACCGCGGGCGCCGACATCGACGTGGTCGATGCCACCGAGGAGGACTGGGACACCGAGTACCTGTCCCTGGACCTCGCGATCCGCGTGGTGGAGGACCTGGACGCGGCGCTGGCGCACATCCGCGCCCACTCCACCGGCCACACCGAGTCGATCCTCACCCGTGACCTGGTCAGCCAGCAGCGCTTCCTGTCGGAGGTGGACTCCGCCGTGGTGATGGCCAATGCCTCCACCCGCTTCTCCGATGGCGGCGAGTTCGGCTTCGGCGCCGAGATCGGCATCTCCACCCAGAAGCTCCACGCCCGCGGTCCGATGGGCCTTCCGGAGCTGACGTGCGGCAAGTGGCTGGTGGTGGGTCAGGGGCACGTTCGTGCCTGATCGCACGGCGGGTCCGCGCCCGGTGCGCGGGGCGGGCTGTGGGATGATGGGCCGGTCACCCCGTCGAAAGGCCACCTGAACAATGACCGACCAGCTCATGATCCTCGCCGAGTCCGGAGCCGGCGCCGAGGGCATCCCCGCCTACCTGGTGGGTCTCGGCATGCTCGTCATCCTGCTGGGCCTGCTGGCCATCACGTACCTCGCCGGCGGCGGCAACCGTTCCCCGCGTAAGGGGAATCCCGCTGAGACCCGCACCACCGGTCACCACGACACCGGCGCGAGCGACCACTGACCTCGATGGAGCAGCGTCGGCGCCGTCTCGGCGTGATGGGCGGGACCTTCGATCCGATCCATCATGGCCACCTCGTGGCCGCCAGCGAGGTCCAGAGCGTGTTCGGCCTGGACGAGGTGATCTTCGTCCCCACCGGCAGGCCCTGGCAGAAGTCCGATCGGGAGATCTCGAATCCCGAGCACCGCTACCTGATGACGGTGGTGGCCACTGCCGCCAACCCCGTGTTCACCGTGTCCCGCGTGGACGTGGACCGGCCCGGCGCCACCTACACCATCGACACCCTGCGAGACCTGCGGGACCTGCACCCGGACGCAGACCTCTTCTTCATCACCGGTGCCGACGCCCTACAGTCCATCCTCACCTGGAAGGACACCCAGGAGATCTTCGAGCTGGCGCACTTCGTGGGCGTCACCCGGCCCGGCCACGAGCTGGATACTGCCGGTCTCCCGGCCGACGGCGTGACCCTGATCGAGGTGCCCGCCATGGCGATCAGCTCCACCGACTGCCGCGCCCGCGTCTTCGCCGGCCAGCCCGTGTGGTACCTGGTGCCGGACGGCGTGGTGCAGTACATCAACAAGTACGCCCTGTACACAGGAGGTGACGGCGTTGACTGAGTCCGACGCCCCCACCCGGCACGGTCGTCGGGCCCGCCGACTGACGCCGGAGGAGGAAGCCGCCCAGCAGGCGCGCGCCACCTCCGCCATCGGCGACGGCTCCGCGGCTCCCGCCGCCCGCGGCGCGGTGGCCCCGCCCGGTGCCGATGCGCCCCTCCCGCGCCTGCGCAAGTTCGGTCGGCGCGCTCGCATCATCGAGCTCGCCGATCCCGTCGATGCCGAGGTCGTCGCGGCACCCGCCGATGGGCCGAACACGGACCCGAGCACGCATCCCGCCCCGGAGGCGCGACGTGATGACGACGCCGTCCGGGATGCTGGGCACGACGATCCCGCGGTCCCGTCGGCCGCCTCGGCCCCGCAGCAGGCGGACCCGGCAGCAGGCACAGCGACGGCCGCTTCGACCGTGCCCGTGGACCGCGACAGCGACGGCGTGGAGCTGGGGGAAATGTCGGTGAGCGAAGCTCCCGATCCGCGCCCCGCACCCCGCTTCGAGGGCAAGGTGCTGCAGCGCGCCGACGACTCCGGCGGGCGATCCCTGCTGTGGGTGGTGTGGGTGCTGATAGGCCTGGCCGTGCTGGCCCTCATCATCCTGCTGGCCACCGGGGTGCTGGGCCCCGGCGACACCGGCGCACTCGGCGCCCTTGCAGCTCTGCCTGATCCGCACGTGCTCGATCCCGCATCCACCCCGTACCCGACACCCCTGGAGGTCACGTCCGCGTGAGTGCCCCCGACGAATCCCTCGACCTCGCCCGCGTGGCCGGCCGGGCCGCCGCCGACAAGCTCGCCAACGAAGTGATCGGCCTGGACGTCTCCGAGCAGGTCGTCATCACCGACGTGTTCCTGGTGTGCTCCGGCGACTCCGAACGTCAGGTGTCCGCCATCGTCGACGGCGTGGAGGAGGCACTGCTGAAGGAGCGCCGCCGCAAGCCCCTGCGCCGCGAGGGCGAGCGCGATGCCCGCTGGGTGCTGCTGGACTACGGGGACATCGTGGTGCACGTGCAGCACGCCGAGGACCGCGCCTTCTACGCGCTGGAGCGGCTGTGGCGCGACGCCCCCGTGATCGACCTGCAGCTGGACCAGGCGGCCACGGTCGAGAGCACCTCGGATTCCCAGTGAGCTCGATCACCGCCGGCATGAACGGCCACGTGCGCACACGGCTGATCCTGGCCCGCCACGGGCAGACGGACTACAACCGTGAGGCCCGCCTCCAGGGCCAGGTCGACATCCCCCTGAACGCCGTCGGCCGCAAGCAGGCCCGGGCCCTGGCCGCCGCCATGGTCGAGCAGGAGCCGGACGTCATCGTCTCCTCCCCGCTCGCGCGCGCCCACGACACGGCCCTCGAGGTGGGGAAGGCCTGCGGCATCGACGTGGTCGTCGACGAGGCCTTCCTGGAACGCGGCTTCGGGCCGTGGGAAGGACTGCGCGGCGAGGAGATCCGCAGCCGCTGGCCCCAGGAGCACGCCCTGTGGCGCGAGCACCGCTCCGTGCCCGGCCTGGGCATCGAGGACCGACCGGACGTGGCCCGCCGCGTGGCCGACCGCTGCCACCAGCTGATGGCCGAGAACACCGGCATGACCGTGCTGGTGGTGGGCCACGGCGCCGCCACCACCCTGGGCATCACCGAGCTGCTGGGCCTGGACACCGACACCTTCCGCGGCATCGGCGGCCTGCAGAACTGCCACCGATCCGTGCTCGAGCCGCTCTACTCCGACCCCACCGGGGAGCGCATGAGGCTGGTGTCACACAACATCGCCCCCGATTTCATCTGAGGCCGCCGAGGATGTAAGCTCGCTGAGTCGCCACGCCGACGGGACGGCCCGCAGGGGCTCGACGAGGCAGGTGACTCCCACACGGGGCTATGGCGCAGTTGGTAGCGCGCTTCCATGGCATGGAAGAGGTCAGGGGTTCGAATCCCCTTAGCTCCACCAGAAGGTCGTTGTTCAAACCAACGACATCACCGGTTTGAGTTCCAGACTCTGCCTTGCGTCTTCGGTGGCGGAGGGTGAGGGCCTGGACGCCCGGGGTGAGGAACACGTTGAACGTGCGCCGGTCTCGCTGTGGATGGTGTCGCCGTCGGTGACAATGAGCTTGTCGAAGAAGGCTTGGTCGGCGATCCGGCGTAGCGAGTCCTCGTTGCTCATGCAGATGGCGTGCATGTCGCTGGCGAGGGCGAGGCAGTCGTCCAGGGGGACTGCCGCACGGATAAGTGACATCTTGACCTGCCCTACGGTTTGGTTTCCACTCTTGGTCGCTAGCTTCCGGTGGTGGTGAGTGCCCGCGGGGTGCGGGCGAGGTCCTAGTCGTGGGGTGTCGCGTACTCGAGGGAGGAGTGCCGTCGACGACGGTTGTAGAACACCTCGATGTACTCGAAGATCGCGTTCGCGAGCTCGATGCGCGTCTTCCACTTCTTCCGGTTCAGCAGCTCGATCTGCATCGTCGACCAGAACGACCCCATCATCGCATTGTCGAGGCCATCGCCGACGGTCCCGAACGACGGCAGCAGTCCCGCTGAACGGATCTTCTGAGTGAAGACCCAGGAGGTGAACTGGACTCCATGATCCGCATGAACGATCCCTCCGGGCCCTGGCTGACGTGCACGGATTGCCATGTCCAGAGCGTTCACGACCAGGGTGGAGTCCTGTTTGGATTCGATAGCCCAGCCGATGATCTTGCGGCTGCAAGCATCCAGCACGGCGGCGCAGTAGATCTTGCCCTCCCGGGTGGGATGCTCGGTGATGCCCGTGACCCACAGCTCGTTCAGTTCGAGACGGTGGAACTTGCGGTTGACCAGGTCGTCCGCTGTTGCGACCCCCTTGAGTCGCTTGATTCTGGCTGGGCCTGGAAGGCCACCGATTCCGGCGCGAGTCATGAGGACGGAGATGAGCCGGCTGGAACACGGAATGTTCATTCCGAAGGTGAGCTCGGCGTGGATGCGGCGGTAGCCGTAGGTGCCGCGGGAAGCGACGTGGATCTCCCGGATCAGGCCGGTCAGCCAGCGGCGGCGCAGCTCAGTGGAACTGGTCGGGCGCTTTCGGTACCGGTAGTAGCCCTGACGGGAGACGCCCAGTAGGCGGCAGCAGGTGCTGGTGGGTGCCCCGGCATCGACGAGTCGGTCGATCACCGGGTGCGCCCATTTGGGGCGACTCCTCCCTCCTCGTCGAGCCACGTCGCGGCCCGGCGAAGGATCGCGATCTCCTGCTCGAGCTGCCGAACACGGCCGCGCGCCGCGCGGAGCTCGGCAGATTCCTGACTGCTTCGTCCCGGCCGGCGGCCGTGGTCGATATCGTCCTGTCGCAACCAGTTGTGGAGGGTGACCTCGTGGATGCCCAGGTCCAGTGCGGTCTGCTTGACCTGGCGGCCCTCGCGGACCAGAGCGATGGCACGGGCACGGAACTCGGGAGGGTACGGGCGGGGCATGCGAAGAGCCTTCCATGAAGACCATCGACTAGCGACGTCAACTGGAAACCGAGCCATAGGTCAGGTCAAACTGGAAACCGAGCCATAGGCCAGGTCAAGGTGTCCTCCATCCGTACAGCGAATTCAGGCCACCGAAGCAGCGTGGAGCTTCCGGCGCCTTGTCCTCAGTGGTGCGGCCAGTGGGGTCATGCGCTGAGGATGCAGAACTCGTTTCCCTCGGGGTCGGCCATGACGGCCCAGCCGAGGTCCCCGCGCCGGTCGTCGACGAGGGTTGCTCCGAGGTCCAGTGCGCGTGCGACCTGTTCGTCTCGCGTGGAGTCCTCGGGGGCGAGGTCCATGTGTGCGCGGTTCTTGACGGTCTTGGCGTCGGGCACGCGGTAGAAGAGGACTGTGTACCCGTGCGGGCTGGTCAGGTAGCACTCGTCTGATCCGGGCTTGTAGGTGTCGGCCTCCGTGATGCTCCACTCCAGCAGTTGACGCCAGAACTCCGCGATGGCGTACGGGTCGAGGGCATCCCAGGTGGTATGCGACAGGCGCAGTGACATGACGTTCTCCTTGTTCGTTGCGGTGCTGTGGTCAGGTCGAGGGGAGTGTGGGGGTTCGGATGGATCGGGTGAGCATGGGCGTGACGGACAGGCACATCAGGAGAGCGCCGATAATCGCGGCTGGACGGGCACCGAAGGCTTCCCCCAGGACGCAGCTGATTGAGCTTCCCCTGTGGCGAACCGACGCCAGCGCCCGGGCCAAGAAGGCTGCATGATCGACATCGCCGTCGCTGCGCTGGTTCGGGCTGAAGCGTTCTGCCGTTTCATCGCCCTGTCGATCGTGAGTGCTTGCCGGACTATTCGGATTCGCTTGGGGGCATGTCAGCCATCGCTGCGAGGCTCACGGGCTTGACGTTTCCGCCAACGCATCTGCTTGTTTCGATTCCCGCAGATGTCCATGGAGCACCAATGGCCGCTTCTGGAGCGTGAGTGGTCATAGAAGGCCCATTGGCAGGTGTCGTCGCCGCAAGCCTTCATCCGAGACCATGAGCCATCGGTGAGCGCCTGGGCCACCGTCCGGACGAGGAGTCCCGCCACATAGCTGGCACCATCCCCAGCTGGCTGGAGGTCGAGGCCCTTCGAGGTGGCGACAGGGCAGGCCTCACTCCATGCGAGCGCGGCATTCAAGGCATCCAGCATGGGGGTGGGCGGTGCGGCACGGTCGTGATTCGCCAGCATGCCCACCCTCAGCGCCTCACGCAATCCCTGAAGACGCTCCCGATCGTCACGAGCGCTTCCGGTGGGGAGCTCTTGCGACTGGCACCACGCGTCCCAATCGCTGGATTCGAGCAACTCATCGGTGCCCTTTTCCAAGTCACGGGTGTTGACGAACTTTCGGACCAGTTCAAGGTGCCCCGGAGCAAAGGGGGCTTGTGACGAGACCATGCTCCAGCATAACCGTCCAGCTCAGTTTGGCGGTTGCCCTCTCGGCGCTCGTCTCATAACCTTCGTTGCTATGACGAAAGTTACAGCATGGAGCAGCCGCGACTTCAGGCGCATCTGGGGGGCCACGACCGCTTCGGCCTTGGGGAACGAGGTGGGAGAGCTAGCCCTCCCGGTGCTCGCGCTGGTGTGGCTGGACTTCGGCGGAAGAACTGTCGTGGGTCCGTGTCGCCACGTTCTTGCCCTATCTGGCCTTGACACTGTGGATCGGGGTGCTCGTGGATCGTCATCCACGCAGGCCCCTGCTCATCGGAGCCGAGGCGGTGAGTGCCTGTGTCCTCTTGACGATGGCCGGACTCGCGCTGGTGGGGAGCCTGACCATTCCCATGCTGATCGCCGCAGCGGCCGTGTTGGGCTCGATGGCGGTGCTTCACATGCTGGCCGACTTCTCATTTGTGCCACTGGTCGTCTCCCGGGAGCAGCTCGCTGACGCCAATGCCCGCATCACGGCCACTCAGTCTGCAATCGGGATCGGCGGATCCGGGGTCGGCGGGGCCCTAGTCCAATGGCTGTCGGCGCCCTTCGCCGTAGCCCTGAACGGGATCGGGCGGTTCGTGGCAGTGGCTCTCATCTGCCGGGTTCGCACGCCAGAACCGACTCCGGAACCGTCGACTGACTCCACCCTGCGCCAGGCCAGTGAAGGACTGGCCGCTTTGGCTCGACACCGTGTCGTGCGATCTCTCGCAGCGGAGGCCACCGCGTGGAATCTCGGCAACGAGGTCCTCATGCTCGCCCTGACCGTCGCAGTGGTTCAGGGGCACCCCAGTGGGCCTCTGGCGCTGGGTGTGATCCTCATGGCAGGCGGCATCGGCGCCTTCCTGGGGGCCAGTCTGAGTTCTCAGCTGACGGCCACGTTCGGCTACGGACGTTCCTTGATCGCAGCCATGACCCTGGGAAACACGGCTCCACTCCTGGGCGTCCTTCTCGCGTCGGACACCTCGACGCGTTCACTGGTCGTCCTGGGCGTCGCCTTGCTCGCCTCGGGCGTCGGTGTTGGGGTCGCGAACTCCCAAGCCGTCACGGTTCGTCAGCTCACAGTCCCAGAACCTCTCCGAGGCCGGGTTAATGCCGCATACCGGATGCTATCCTGGGGGGCTTTGGCCATCGGAGCCCTTCTTGCGGGTTCACTGGTGACCACATGGTCCTGGTGGCCGGCAGCGATTGTCGGTGCAACGTTGATGGCAGCCTCCACCCTTCCCGTCGCCCTGTCGCCCGTACGAGGTATGCGAGACCTGGCCGACCCTTCTTGATGCACTGGCCCGACACACTTCAGCACAGGTGACCCGCAACGGACGTGAGCGGTAGACCCCGCCATTGTCCAACGGGACTTGCTCTGGAAAGGCCGGTAGCCCGTCGCCGGATCCGCAGTCGCTGGGGTCAACAGCCCTCGAGCCCCTAGTGAAACAGCATCCGGTCGGAGACGCCGGTGCGGTTCAGTACGTGATGACAACGGCGCTCAGAATGTTGATCCCCACACCATCCCATCACCCAGTGTCGAGGTGAATCTCATGCAGTGGCTCTTCGATTAACGTCCCCGGTCAGTACACGTAGCCCAGCCCCCATTCCCCCGGGTGGGGATATGGGGGTCACCCCGCGCGGGCGCCCGAGACTGCCACGGAAACTCCTCGTCTACGAGGACGTCACCCGCTGAGCACGTCGAACACGATGAAGATCGCAAGTCCTAGGTACGTGAGCGCGGCGACATAGTTGAGGACTGCCTGTGCCCCGCGGTTGCGCATCAGGGCGTTGCGGAAGGTTCCCGCGAAGACCCCGATGCCTCCGTAAAGGAGAACCTCGGTCATGACGTTGACTGCGCCGAGAAACGCCAGTTGGGCGGGGATGCTGGTGGCCGTTCCGGTGAACTGGGGGAGGACAGCCATGAAGAAGAGGATGATCTTCGGATTCGTCAGGCTAACGGTGAGGCCGCGCAGGTACCAGCGCTCGGAGACCCCCGCATCTTGGAGTTGCGTGCCTCGATCACGGCCGCGCCGGAGACTGCTCCATGCGAGGGTCAGTAGGTACACCGCGCCGAGCAGCATGAGGGCCGACAACAGCCAGGGGGCTCGCGCGGTGACGAGGCCGAGGCCGAGTGTGACTGCGGCCGCGTAGAAAGCCATTCCGGTCCCGATGCCGAGGATCCCCTTGACGGCCGCGGTCCGACCGCCCTGCAGGCCGATCGCGATCATGAACATCATGTCGGGACCTGGGGGGATCAGAAACGCCAGGATCATGGCGATGAACGCGGGCAGGACGGTGGTGTCAATCATGTGCGGCCTTCGGGATCGAAGCGGGGATGCGGTCGCGGCTCACTACATCTTCGCCCCCGGAGACATGGAGCCGGCACACCCGCGTTGGGTACACCCAAACAAGACACCCGTCATGGTAGCGAACTGAAGCGCCCTGGGTTTCGTTCCGAGTCTCAGCAAGGAGAATCGGAGTATGCCCAAGAAGTTCAGTCCAGAGCTGCGTGACCGCGCCGTGCGCATGGTTCACGACCGTCAAGCCCTCGAGGGAGGTCCCAGAGCGCAGTCGATCCGTGCCGTCGCACCACAGCTCGGTGTCGGGGAGGAGACCCTGCGGATCTGGTGCAACCGCTACGGCCCCACCGAGCCGACCGGCCCGGGCGAGCCGCTCGAGGAGGAGAACCGGCGTCTTCGACGGGAACTCGCCGAGGCACGGCGCGCGAATGAGATCCTGAAGGCCGCCTCA
>NZ_JALXKT010000079.1:0-13457 GCF_025144775.1 Brachybacterium sp. p3-SID957
CCGGCCCGTCGCTGTGGCGGCTGCGGTCGGATCAGATCCGACGGTCGGTGCCGTCCTCGGGGCGGTGCTGCTGGTCGCCCTCCCGGATCACGTCGCCGCGCTCGTCGGCGCCACCGTCGCGCTGCTGGAACTGGCCCTCGTCGCCGTAGCCGTCCTGCTGGAACTGGGCCTGCTGCTGGTGGCCGTCCTCGCGCGCCGCACGGCGGCCGTGCTCCGAGCCCGTGGGGACCGTTCCGTCCGCATCGCGGTTGCTGTCCGGCCCGGGATGCTCGACATGCGAGCCCGCGTGGGATCCGTCGTGGTGCCCGCCGCGCAGGTCGCCGCGGTCACCGTGGTGCTCGCGGTCATCACGCACACCATCGTGGTCCCGGTCTCGTCCCACGCCGTCGCGATCGTCGCGGCGGTCATGGTCATCGCGGATGCCGTCCCGGTCCCGGTCATGGGCGGCCGCAGCGCCGGCGGCACCTGCACCGGTGGCACCCGCACCTCGGCGGTCAGAAGCGCCGTCGGGGTCGAGGCGGTCCGCCTCCTGGAGCTGCTCGTCGAGGTGACGACGCTGCTTGTCGGCGTCCACGCGCTGCTGCTCGGCAGCCTTGGCCTTCTTCTCCGCGTCGAGGCGTGCGCGATCGGCCTCGATCTGGGACTCGCGAGCCTGCAGGTCTCGCTCCTCAGCGGCGGTGCGATCCGTCTCCGCCTGCTGTCGCAGTTCCTCAGCACGGCGTCGATCCTGCTCGCGCTGACGCTCCTCCTCGGCACGCTTCCGCTTCGAAGCAGCCATGGCCAGGAGTGCGATCAGTAAAAGCAGGAGCAGCACCCCCACCACGATGGCGATGATGACGCCTGTAGAAAATGATTCCATGTCGGTCTCCTTGCGTCCGGGTCCGCGGCCCTGACGGTGCCGCGGGGTCCTGCTGTCGTTCCTGATTCCACCAGAAAACTCGCGCAGCGGGGAGGATTTGGCCGGTACTGGTCTTCGACCCGGTCGGGAGCCGCCGCCGCGAGCAGCACCGGGGGTCCCCACACGTGCCGGGCCGGTACGGATCCCTCCATCGGCCGACGCCCGCGCCGGTAGGGTGGGCTCTCGTGACCAGCATCGAGCACCGTTACACCGACGACGACGCCACCACGGAGCAGCAGGACGCACCCGCCCCCGCAGGATCCCTGGTGGACGAGTCGCGCCGTGCGCTCGTGGCGCTGCTCCAGGGCCCCTTCGTGGACGGGCGGCGCGACAGCAGCCGCTACGCCCAGGTGCTGCGCGACCGGGTGGCCATCGAGGCGCGCCTGGCCGACATGTACCTCGAGCTGGTGATCGACGACGACGCGCAGGTCGCGTTCGTGCGCCAGAGCGAGGACGATCCCGATGCGCCCAAGCTGCTGCGACGCCTCACCGGCATGAACCGCCTGGACTCGGTGCTGCTGCTGGTGCTGCGGCAGATGCTGCTCACCCAGTCCTCCCGAGGCCAGCGCACCGTGGTCTCCGAGGCCGAGATCCAGCAGGCCCTGGCCGCCTACCGGCGCACCACCTCGACCGACGAGGCCGGCTTCGCCAAGGAGGTGCGGGCCGCGATCGCCAAGGTGCAGAGGGCCGGACTGCTGGACGAGCAGGGGGACGACTACGAGGTCTCCCCGGTGCTGCGCCTGATGATCGGCCCGGACACGGCCCGCGAGTTCATCGCCCTGTACCGGGAGGCGGGGGTGGGCGGCCTGGAGGACCCGGCCGACGCGACCGATCCTGAGGACCCGGCCGAGGCGTGATGCGTGCCGACGGCGTTGCCGGCCCCCAGCTCGACGACCCGCTGGTGGCGCGCCTCGCCTCCGGGAAGGAGACCTCCTGGCTCCGCCCGCAGCTGGACCCGGCCGCACAGTCCCTGGGCGCCTGCTCGCTTCCCGAGGGACTGGTGGAGGATGCCCGTCGGCGCTTCCGCCGCTTCGCGCCCTGGTTCGCCGATCGCTTCCCGCAGACCCGCGCGGCCGACGGGATCATCGAGTCGCCCCTGGAGAGAGCAGGCGCCCTGCAGTCCCGGATGGGCGAGCTGCTCGGCGCCGAACTTCCGGGGGCCCTCTGGGTCAAGCGCGATGACACCCTGCCCGTCAGCGGGTCGATCAAGGCGCGCGGCGGTTTCCACGAGGTGCTGCAGGTGGTGGAGGGCATCGTCGAGTCCGAGCAGCTCGGTGCGGCCGGGAGCGATGGGCACCGGTCGGAGGGTGCTGCGGGCGTGAGGGCGCTGAGGGACCCTGCCACGGCGAGGACGCTGCACCAGCACGGCATCGCGGTGGGCTCGACCGGCAACCTGGGGCTGTCGATCGGCCTGCTCGCCGCCGAGTTCGGACTTCGCGCCACCGTGCACATGTCCACCGATGCGCGCCCCTGGAAGAAGGACATGCTGCGCAGCAGGGGAGTGGAGGTCGTCGAGCACGCGGGGGACTTCAGCGCCGCGGTCGCGGCGGGGCGCACCGCCGCCGGGGCCGACCCCCTGACCCACTTCGTGGACGACGAGTCCTCCCGGAGCCTCTTCGCCGGCTATGCCGTGGCCGCTCGCCGTCTGGCCGGTCAGCTCACCGCCCTCGAGGTGACGATCGATGAGTCCTCCCCGCTGTTCGTGTACCTGCCCTGCGGAGTGGGAGGGGGACCGGGAGGGGTCACGTACGGGCTGAAGCAGGTGTTCGGCGATCACGTCCACTGCATCTTCATGGAGCCCACATCGGCGCCCTCCATGGTGCTGGGAGTGCGCACGGGCCTGCACAGCGAGGTGAGCGTCCAGGACATCGGCCTCAGCGGCAGCACCATCGCCGACGGTCTGGCCGTCGCACGGCCCTCCCGGTTGGTGGGCGAGCAGATCGGCGGGATGATCGACGGCTTCGTCACCGTCGCCGACGAGCGGATGGCCGCGCTGGTGAGCGTGCTGGACGAGACTCACGGATGGCGTGTGGAGCCGTCCGCGACCGCGGGCGCGATCGGTCCCTGGCGAGTGATGGCCGACGCCGCCTACCGCGAGGCGCGCGGGCTCGACGCGCGCTCCATGGCCCGCGCCCATCACATCGTGTGGTCGACCGGCGGGAGCATGGTGCCCCAGGACGAGATGAACGGCTACCTGCAGCAGGGCAGAGCGGCGCAGGGGATCTTCTGCGCCTGACAGCCCCACCGGACATCAATTGTGCACCAGCGGCGTTGCGTAATAAGGTGAGGCTTACCTAACCACCGCCGTGGTGGTTCTGTCCGGAAGGCCCCGCGTGAAGATCTCCCGCCGCACCCTCGCCCTGACCGCACTCGCCCTGCCCGCGCTCTCCGCCTGCGGCTCCACCGGCCAGGACGGTGACAGCGCCGGTACGGGCACCTCCGACGGGGGGTCCGGGCAGGGCTCCGCCGATCCCGGCGCGTTCCCCGTCACCGTGAAGCACCTGTACGGGCAGACTGAGGTCCCCACCCAGCCGCAGCGCATCGCCACGGTCTCCTGGGTCAACGGGGACAGCGTGCTGGCGCTGGGCATCGTGCCGGTCGGGATGCCCGCCGTCGAATGGGGCGGCAACGACAACCAGTCCACCGACTGGGCCGATGCGAAGCTCGAGGAGCTCGGCGCCGCCTGGGGCAGCCAGAGCGCCCCGGCCACCTACTCCGAGGCCGACGGCATCCCCGCCGACGAGATCGCCGCCCTCACCCCCGATCTGATCATCGCCGCCTACTCGGGGCTGACCCAGGACGAGTACGAGCAGCTGAGGCGCATCGCCCCCACCATCGGCCCGATCGCCCCGAACTACACCACCTCCTGGCAGGAGGCGATCACCGCGATCGGCCAGGCCACCGGGCGCGCCGATGCGGCACAGCAGGTGATCGACGAGGTCACCGGCGCGCTGGCCGCCGTCGGGGAGGAGAACCCCCAGGTGCAGGAGTCCACCTTCATCGCCGGCACGCTCGGCCTGACCGACGACACCATCACCCTGTACACCGCCGGTGACACCCGCCCCCGGTTCTTCACCGCGCTCGGGATGACGCAGGCCCCGGTGGTCACCGAGAACACGCAGGACGAGTCCACCTTCATGCTCCCGTGGTCCGCCGAGCGGGCCGACGAGCTGGACTCCGACATCTTCTACACCTGGGCCGCAGCAGGCTCCACCGTGGAGAGCTTCCAGGACCACGCACTGTTCGCCCAGATCCCGGCCGTGGCCCGCGGCAGCATGGTGCTCACCGCCGACGACCACCAGACCCTCTCGATCTCCGCCGCGAGCGCGCTCAGCCTGCCGTGGGCGATCCAGAACGTCGTGCCCTCGGTGCTGGACGCCGTCCAGGCCGCCCAGGGCTGAGATGCGCCGTACGCCGCTGCTCGCGGTCACCGGCGGAGTGCTCGCCGTGCTGGCCGCGGCCGCACTGTCCGTGCTGGTCGGCGCCCGCAGCGTGGACCCCTCCGCGGCCTGGCAGGCACTGACCGCCTTCGACCCCGCCGTCACCGACCACGTGGTGGTGCGGGCCCGTCTGGACCGCACCCTGGCCGGCATCGCCGTCGGGGCCTCCCTGGCCGCAGCAGGTGCCGCGATGCAGGGGATGACGCGCAACCCGCTGGCGGATCCCGGGATCCTGGGCCTGAACGCCGGCGCGGCCGCGGCCGTGGTGGTGGGCATCTACGCGCTGTCCATCTCCAGGGTCGTGGAGTTCATGGCCTTCGCTTTCGTGGGTGCCGCGATCGGCACGGCGCTGGTGTACGCCGTCGCGTCCCTGGGACGCGAGGGCGCCACCCCTGTCAAGCTCGCACTGGCGGGCGCCGCTCTCACCGCCGGTCTGGGATCCCTGGTCAATGCCTTGGTCCTGCTGGACCAGGAGTCCCTGGATCGTCTCCGGTTCTGGCAGGTGGGCACCCTGGGCGCTCGCGGTCTCGGCGACATCGCCACGGTCGGCGTGTTCATGGCGCTGGGCGTGGTGATCGTGCTGCTGGCCACCGGGACCCTCAACGCCCTCGCGCTCGGGGACGATGCCGCCGTCGGCCTGGGGGTCCATGTCGCGCGCTCCCGCGTGGTGCTGGGAGCGGCGATCGTGCTGCTGTGCGGGGCGGCGGTCGCGCTCGCCGGCCCGGTCGGGTTCCTGGGCCTGGTGGTGCCGCATGCCGCCCGTCTGGTCGTCGGCGGGGACTACCGGCGGATCATGCCGGTCGCACTGCTGATGGGACCGGTGCTGATCCTGGTGGCCGATGTGGTGGGACGGGTGATCGCGCCACCGGCGGAGGTCCAGGTGGGCGTGATGACCGCCCTGATCGGCGTGCCCGTGTTCATCGCGCTGATCCGCACCCGCAGGCAGGTGGGGCTGTGACGCGACCTGCCGCCGGCCCCGTCCGTGCCCCGTCTTCTGCCGCCGGTCCTGTCCGGGCCCCGTCCGCCCGCCGTGCCACGCCCACGCGCGGCCCCGGTCGGGACCGTCGGCGCGCTGCCGGGACCCTGTGCGCGATCACCCTCCTGGTGCTGGTCGCGATGGCGGCCCGGGTTCTGCTGGGCACCCCCGTGGTAACCGCCGGCCAGGCCCTCGCCGTGCTGAGCGGCGAGCAGGTCCCCGGCATCTCCTTCATCGTGATGGACTCACGCCTGCCCGCCGCCGTCGTCGCGGTGCTGGCGGGGATCGCCTTCGGGCTGTCCGGCACCATCTTCCAGACCCTGCTGCGCAATCCCCTGGCCAGCCCCGACGTGATCGGCGTGACCCTGGGGGCCTCCGCCGGGACGGTGGTGGCGATGACCGTGTTCGGAGCCACCGGCGCCGCCCTGTTCTGGAGCGCCCTGCTGGGCGGCCTGGGGACGGCCGTGCTGATCCTGCTGGTCGCCGGAGCTGGTCGCGCCGGAGCCGCCGGCGCTGTGGACAACCGCTTCGTGCTGGTCGGCATCGGCGTGGGTGCAGCGCTCAATTCCCTGATCAGCTACCTGCTCACCCGCATCAGCACCCGCTCCGCCGGCGACGTGATGCACTGGATGATCGGCTCGCTCAGCACCTCCACCTGGGAGCGCGCCCGCGTGCTCGCCCTCGCCCTCGCGGTCCTGGTCCCGGTGCTGATGGTGCTGGTGACACGGCTGCGGATCCTGCAGCTGGGCGACGACATGGCCACCGGCCTCGGCCTGTCGGTGCCCCGCACCCGCATCGGCCTGATCCTGGTGGGCGTCACCCTGTCGGCCCTCACCGTCGCCGTCACCGGGCCGCTGTCCTTCGTCGCATTCCTCGCGGGCCCCCTCGCGCGGATGCTGCTGGGCCGCCCCAGCTTCCCCCTGGCCGCCGCGATGGGGGCCGCGATCGTGCTGCTCGCCGACGTCGTCGGTCAGAACGCCGTTCCCGGCACCGCACTGCCGGCCGGTGTGATCACCGGCGCACTGGGTGCCCCGTTCCTGCTGTGGATGCTCACCCGCACCCCCGGCTCCCGAGACGAGAGGTGACACTCCCGCCATGGCCCTGATCGAAGCGCGCAGCCTGCACCTGGGCTACGAACGCCGTGACGTGGTGCGCGACCTGGACCTGACACTGCCCGAAGGACGCATCACGATCATCGTGGGGGCCAACGGCTCGGGGAAGTCGACCCTGCTCCGGGGACTCTCGCGCCTGCTCCCACCCCGATCCGGCACCGTGCTCCTGGACGGTGAGGACCTCCGTGCGCTGCGCGGCAAGGAGCTGGCCCGTCGACTGGGCCTGCTGCCCCAGAGCCCCATCGCGCCCGACGGGGTGAGCGTGCGGGACCTGGTGGCCCGTGGCCGGTTCCCGCACCAGGGCCTGTTCCAGCAATGGACCGCTGAGGACGAGCAGGCCGTGACCGAGGCGCTCGCCGCCACCCGCACCGATGAGCTGCAGGACCGGCTGGTCGAGGAGCTCTCCGGTGGCCAGCGCCAACGGGTGTGGATCGCGATGGCGCTGGCCCAGCAGACCGAGGTGCTGCTGCTGGACGAGCCCACCACCTTCCTGGACGTCACCCATCAGCTGGAGGTGCTGGACGTCGTCCGCGATCTCAACCGGCAGCGCGGCACCACCGTGGGCATCGTGCTGCACGATCTCAACCTCGCCGCCCGCTACGCCGATCACCTGGTGGCCGTGCGCCGCGGCGAGATCCACTCCCAGGGCACCCCGGATCGCGTGATCACCGAGCAGATGGTGCACGAGGTGTTCGCCCTGGACTCCCGGGTGCTGCCCGACCCCGTCACCGGCACCCCGATGGTGCTGCCCCTGGGGCTCGACCCCCGGCCTGAACTGGGCGAGTCCCGGCCCGGACAGGAAAGCGGAGCCGACGCGCACCGCCCGCCCCAGGCCGCTCCCACCGATGCCCCTGACCCCCTCGTCGACCCCGAACCGGAGGACGCCATGACCACCATCGAGACTGCCGCCCCCTCACCCGTGACGGTGCCCGCGCTGGAGCACAGCCCCCAGCTGGCCTTCGACCTCACCGTCGCCGCAGTGCAGCCTCTCGGCGAGAACCTGGTGCGGATCACCTTCGCCTCACCCGAACTGATCCACTTCGGCACCGGCGGCCACCCCCTGGACCTGCGGATCAAGCTGATCGTGCCCGGCCCCCGGCCGTCGGCCGATCATTTCGCCTCGATCCGCCCCGGCGGGCAGCTGGACCCTGCACAGGCCACCGACTGGTACCGGACGTGGCTGCAGATCGACCCCGAGGACCGCGGATGGCTGCGCACCTACACCGTGCGCGAGCAGCGCGGCGCCGGCCACCCCGGCAACCTCACCGAGCACCCCGAGCTCGACGTGGACATGGTGCTCCACCTCGAACCGGAGCAGCGGCCCGGGCGTGGGGTCGCCGCACGCTGGGCGCAGCAGGCCGCCGTCGGCGACCGGATCGACGTGCTGGGACCGAACCGGCACCTGGTCGATGCGGAGTACGGAGGAATCGAGTTCCGCCCCGGCACGGCCCGCACCCTGCTGCTGGCCGGCGACGAGACCGCCGCGCCCGCGATCTGCTCCATCCTGGAGGCTCTGCCGCCCTCCATGAGCGGGCACGCCGTGATCGAGGTGGGCCATGAGTCCGACCGGCAGCAGGTGCTCACCCGCTCCGGGGTACACGTCACCTGGCTGGTCCGCGGCGATGCCCCGCACGGGGAGCTGCTGGACGCCGCGGTGCGTCGGCTCATGTGCGAGAACGCGCAGGCCTTCCGCGAGCAGGGCGGGGGAGGGGATCCCGCGAATCCCGAGCTGGAGGACGTGGACATCGATGCCACCATCCTGTGGGAGACCACCGTGGGGCAGGGCTCCTTCTACGCCTGGCTGGCAGGGGAGGCCGGCGTGATCAAGGGCCTGCGGCGCCACCTGGTCTCCGAGCTGGGCATCGACCGGCGCCAGGTCTCCTTCATGGGGTACTGGCGCCAGGGCCGCCCCGAGATGTGACGGGTCAGGGGCAATGCTGTACCGCCGTCACGCACGGCTCAGCGCCATGCAGGGGACTGCACTGATGCTCGGGGAGATCCGGTTCGGATCGATTGTTCTTCCGCAGAGCACGTGGCTTGGGGCGTTCCTCGCCGTTGCGGGTGTGCTGATCGTCGCCGCTGCGGTAGTGGCTCTGTGCACACGGGCGAAGCCCTCTGGGTGTTCGTGATGGGCTGAGCTGGCAGGCGGGGCTCGAGCAGCGGTGAGCCACGATGAATGTGGCCACTGCCTGAAGCTCACGGACGTGGGTGCACCCAGGAGTCCGATGGGAGTTGCAGACGCCTACCCCGCCGAACCGTCGGTGCCGCAGTCTTGCTCGGCCTCGAAGTAGAGCGTGGTGACGTCATAGAGCACCAGCGAGATGTCACCACTGGAGTTCGACCTCGGTATGGGCGGAGCCGAGGTGCTCCAGCACCACGTCCCGGCGGTTCCTCCGCTCAGCGATCTGCACTGCAGTCGCTCCCGACGCCGTCTTCACCTTCCGCAGAAACACCACCCCGTTAGCGGGGCACCCACCAACCCCACCAGTCCGGCCATCGCTTCGTGTACTCCGAGAGTTATACGATCAACGGCGAGAAGCATTACGAGTTCGTCAACCCGTGGGGTCCGCATGCGGAGCCACTGGTGATCGCAGAGAGCGAGCTCGACATGTACTTCCGTCGCGCCTCCCGGTTCGAAGGGCAGTGATGAGACAACGACTGATCGCCCTTGCAGCCGGTGTGCTCTTCGCACTGCCGCTGTCCGGGTGCGGCCTGACCGGCGAGGAGCACGCGTCGACCAACGACGACCAGCAGGAAACGACCGACGGCGAAGGAGCAACCATGTGTGCAGACGCCCCCTACCGCCTGATCCACGGCACCCGAGGCACGGACCCCTCTCTCCCGGAGACGGCCGACGGCGTGCGCGCCGAGCTCGAGATGTACTCCTTCGACGCCACCGCTGAACCGCCGTTCGTGAACATCTCCTGGGTCGTGGACCCCAAGCCCGAAGGGGGCCGGGGCACCGGTAAGGCTGCGAAGTACGTCGTCGGCGACACTATTGAGATTCCGTCGTACGGGACCCTGCGCGTCACCGCGATCTGCAAGGGCGGCGCGGGCATCGAGGTTGTGGAGTGATCGCGGCCGGATCAACCGCTGGGCATCGGTGACAGGCAGCCTGGACTGCACCTCTCGGGCCGTGGCCGATCGCTCTCGGTTCCGCGCGGTAGGTTTCGCTGGGTCCCTTCGAACAGATGACCAGAGCGTCAGGTCAGCGCCTCACGCGCAGCGGAACCGTGAAGGTGATCCGGCCACGGCAACGCGATCTCTTTCCCGTGACAGAACGGCAACGGCACGCCCGCGCTCGAACCGTTCGTGCTCCAGCCTTGAATCGAGGCGCGGGCCGTCCCCGCACAGTGCGTGTTCGTCGGCCGTGTCAGCGTGCTCTTCTCGTCATTCTCGCCACGGAAGAGAGCACGGCAGGTGAGATCGTGACCGACGACAGACGAGGTTCTCCTTCCCGCGGTGATGCTCAGCAGACGAGCTGACCGGGCACACGGGCCGCGGTGACGAGCGCTTCGACCGGTGCCAGGGAGCGCGGCTGCTCGCGTACCGTCGTGCTCGAGCCCGAGAACAGCAGCGAGAAGGGGCAGTTGTGGCCAGTGCGTACCAGCAGTTGCGATGGCGGTGCGTTCAGCGGCTCATCGGCGATGTGGCGGTCGCGTTGGCGAGCGTCGCGCTGACGCTCGGGGAGATCCGGTTCGGATCGATCGTTTTCCCGCAGAGCCCGTGGCTTGGGGTGTTCCTCGCTGCTGCGGGTGTGCTGCTCGTCGTCGCTGCGGTGGTGGCTCTGTGCACGCGGGCGGAGCCCTCTGGGCGTTCGTAATGGGCTGAGCGGCCAGACCCCGGCGATCGGTGGCGCTCACAAGGTAACGGGCGGCTCGGTCGGTCCAGGTGGTCATGGGGGCTCGCGCTCGCGTGAGGTGGCGGCGGCCCGGGCGGGACGTCGCAGGGGACCGTCAACTCGTGAGCGGCCGAAGGGACAAGCACTTGCATCTGGTGCGCGCGGGAAGGGTCGCTTACCATCGCCATGTCAGTTAATAACTGACGTGGAGGTGTTTTCTGATGACCCCGAAGGCAATCTTCCGGACGCCCCGCCTGTCAGAGGATGACGAGGCGGTGCTGGAAGCTGTCGACGCGCTGCGCGATAGAGCACGCCTGTACCTCGCCCGGCCGCGACGCTGGGAGGGTACCCTCGCCAGGCAGGCGCGCGCCCGCGCTCTGAGGGCGTCGAACAGCATCGAGAACATCAACGTCTCGGCCGACGAAGCACTGGCCATCGTGGAGGGCGGCGAGGGTGAGAAGGGCATCACCGAGGAGTGGCTCGCTGTGCAGGGCTACTCGGATGCGATGACCTTTGCGCGGATCTTCTCGGATGAGCAAGGGCGCCCCTTCGATCTTTCCACGCTGCTTGCCATGCACTTCATGGTGCAGAAGCATGACCTGTCGAAACATCCTGGGCAGATCCGCCGGGGCGACGTCTACGTGATCGATGAGGCAAGTCAGCGCACGACGTACACCGGGCCGGATGCGGACGTGGTGCCCGGGCTCGTCGACGAGCTCCTCGCGTCCTTGGACGAGCCGCCGCAATCGCTGCGGGATGCCGTGATCACCGGGGCGATGGCTCACCTGAACCTTGTCATGATCCATCCCTTCACGGACGGCAACGGGCGCATGTCACGCATCCTGCAGTCGATGCAGCTGTTCCGCGCGGGGATCACGGAGGCGGATTTCGTCTCCGTGGAGGAGTATCTCGGTCGCAATACCGCTGACTACTACGACGTCCTTGCTCGGGTCGGTGGCGGTCGGTGGTCTCCTGGCCAGGATGCGCACGCCTGGCTCGAGTTCATGATCACCGCCCATTACCGCCAGGCGATCACAGTCCAGCGGCGACTCTGGCGCGGGGACCGGGTTGCTGAGATGGTCGACTCGCTCATCGCTGAGGAGCGGGCGCCGGAACGCTCCGGGCCGGCTTTGGAGCTGGTCTTCGGAGGCTGGTGGTTACGAAACCCCCAGTACCGAGAGCTTGTTGATGTGTCGGCTTCACTGGCTTCCCGAGATCTGGCAAGCCTGGTCGCCGCAGGCGTCTTGGAGCGAGAGGGCCAAAAACGCGGCTCCCGATACCTGCCCGCATCGACATTTCGTGAGGCGCTGAGGGAGATCGAAGTCGAGGCTGATCGTCAGTTCAATGCTGGCGCGGACCCTTATCGCATGCTCGCGCAGAACGACGCACTGGTCAGTTAACCCGGTTCACGCGCAACTGTCGTCGGCGAGTTGCGCGCCGGTGATGCTGACGACGCCGTGGGTGACGAGCTGAACGTGGTGCCGTGCTGGTCGGTGGGGCCGCCGTCCCATTGCAGCTTGCGCACGTGGTCACCGTGGCGATGACGGCGCCGACCACTTGCGTGTACTGGTTGACGGCCTCGCTCACGGCGAACGGCTCGATGCACATTCCGCGGCCGGTCGGCGCGAGGCGGGCCAGGCTGCGGGCGGGCTCGGTTATCGCGGTGCCTCCAGAGTCAGCCGACGGGACAGGTCCGTGGGTGCGTCGGGGGAGCGGGGGATCCGAAAATCCTCCGTGGCTCAACGCCGCTCGGCGCGCCCACACTCAACTCCGAAGGGCCCGATTCTTCCTGCCGAGCCTCGGAACCAAACCCAGGACGCTTCACATCACCTCGAGGGAGAGGCGTAGGGGGAGCATGAGCGAGGTGCTGTGGCGGGAGGCACGCGTTGCGGTAGACGTCTTGTCTACGCATGCGGACAGTCGTAGCATCGGATGCGGTAGCGGGAGTGAAACAGTCTCCAGAGCGCCACTCGAGAGACCCACGCTTCGGCGTGGGTTTCTGCGTTCGATGCCAGAATGAATGGATGTTGCTGGCGTACATCGACGAGATCGGCGAGACCGGTGCCTTCGTGTCGCGAGACCACGACCACTACAGCACCAGCCCGGCCTTCGGGTACGCCGGATTCATCATCCCAGAGGGCAAGGCTCGAGACTTCGGAGCCGTATTCGACGGGGAGAAGCGCACTGTCTTCAAGCGGCTGATCGAACAGGCAGACCACCCCGGCCGTTGGGAGCGGAAGGGGGCGGAGGTGTTCTCCGTGCGTGCCCCGGAGACACACCCTGGCCAGCTGCGAGTCTTCGATCACCTCGTGCGCACTCTGACTCACATGGGAGGCAACCTCTTCTACTACGCCGATGAGAAGCCGATCGGGACGCCTAAGCAGACTCGCCTGGACCGGGATGATCGAGAGAGGCAGGCGATGCGGGAGGCGCTGAATCGGATCGCACGCCACGCCGATACGCACGAGCAGAATGTCCTGGTCATGATCGACCAGATCAATGAAAAGGAACGTAAGCGACGCTTGCCAGCGATGTATGAGCACATCCTAGGGCGCACGAAGGAGTACCCGGAGATGCGGCGTCTCGTCGAGCCGCCGATGCATGTCGACAGCGCCCTCAGCGCGAGTATCCAGTTCGCAGACTGGGTGGCTGCGTGCGTCGGTCGAGCGATCGACTACCAGTTGCTCAAGGAATCCGCCTACTCGTGGATCACGGACACCCGTGTGGTGAAGTCTGTCAGGGGGTCCTTCACACACGAGTCGAAGCTGCATCTTCATCTTCGCTCGGTCGGCGAGTTCCATCACTCGCAGATCTTCTCGCGCGAACGTCCGCTCTTTCCGATCCCCGGTGGCCAGCTCGTGGGTGACATGACCGATCCGATGGCAGCAGAGAAGATGAGGGCAATCGCGGCGAAGATGCATAAGGGCTGAGCCTGCTGCTCAGCCCTGAGCTTGCATCACTCCGAACGCCCTGGCGCCAGCGAGATGGGCCGCGCGCTGCGACCACCACCGATACCCTCGACCCTGCGGCGACGTGCGGCGCCGACGGGGCGCGTCACTGTGCGCGTCACGCCTGTCCTCGAGGAGCTGTGCGCATGTCTGCATCACCCACCAACCTCTCCGCGTTCGTGTGGGGCATCGCGGATCAGCTGCGCGGCGTCTA
The DNA here is from genome assembly GCF_025144775.1 of Brachybacterium sp. p3-SID957. Classification (NCBI taxonomy): domain Bacteria; kingdom Bacillati; phylum Actinomycetota; class Actinomycetes; order Micrococcales; family Dermabacteraceae; genus Brachybacterium; species Brachybacterium sp. p3-SID957. Next base: position 13,430 of record NZ_JALXKT010000079.1, read on the forward strand.
CAAGCCGAACCAGTACGGCGACGTGGTG